>NZ_CP094644.1:0-153863 GCF_022819285.1 Acinetobacter sp. PK01
ATGAAAAACTTCCTAATAGGATATGGTGAGACCCTCACCAATCCAGTGAATATAAAAACTGGAGGTGGAGATAAGAAACACCCATACTCTTTTGAAGAAGGACGACTAAGATTTCAACATAATTTAGAAGAAATTATGTGGGAAATCGAAAATAAACCTACAGAAGCTTGTGCAAATGACGAAGTGGTAGTCAAATTTATTCAACACCCCTCATATCTAGCTAAAACTTATTACCCACGTAAACTTTTTAAAAAATTTGGGATGAAAGATGTAGGATCAAGATCTGTAAAAATTTCACCTGATAGCTGGGCTACCCATAAACACCCACATATTGCCGTAACGTCATGCATTTATGTATCTGGTAAAAAAACCGATTATCAAAAGATGCTTCAAGATGTTGAAGAAAATCGTTTAGATCAAACCGCTCTAGACTTTATTCGTACTATTGAACGCGTAGATATTTTTAAATCTGAAGAAAAGATTAAAAATTTAGATCCAACTAGAGAAGTAAATAAACTTGAAGTAGTCATTCATGCTTCCGAAGACGAGGGTACTATTTTAGAAGCTTTCCTAAAATATGTTGATAAACTAGGAGGAAATGCTGAAAAAAATAAATCTAAAATTGTTGGAGGGTTAACTTTCATACCTGTAACAATTGAACACGGTCTTGAAGAAGAACTTGCTGAATTTTCTCATTTACGTGTATTAAGAAGTATTCCTAAGTTACGTTTCAATAAGCCAAATCTAACAAGAACTCAATTAAGAGAGCCTTTTAACTTTCCTCAAAATTATAAACTTTCTGAAAAGTTTAAAGTTTGTATATTCGATGGTGGCCTTGGGAATTCTCATCTCCTAGGAACTTTAGCAACAGAAATTATACCTCCTGATGTTTCCACCTCCCATCCTCACTTTTTAGCCCATGGCAGTGAAGTTTGTTCAACATATCTATTTGGACCATATGAACCTGGTTCAGCATTGTTAGGCACGCCATATACAAATGTTGATATAGTTAGAGTCCTTTCTCCAGAAGATGAACTAGATCCAGATTTATTCAATGTCTTATCAAGAATTGAAGCTGTACTGAAAGAAAAGAAATATAAATATATTAATTTAAGTCTAGGACCTCAAATAGCAGTCGATGATGATGACGTGCATGTATGGACTTCAGTTCTTGATCAATATCTACAAGATGGACATTGTTTAGCAACAATTGCTATTGGCAATGATGGTGATCTACCTGGAGAATTAGGCCGTATACAACCCCCTAGCGACATGGTCAATAGTCTTGCCATAGGAGCAATAAATAGCCAGAGTAATGATTGGGAACGAGCACCTTATAGTTGTACAGGACCAGGAAGAAGTCCTGGTCTAATCAAACCGGATGGAGTTTTATTTGGCGGTAGTGAAAAGGAAATGTTTCATCTTTATTCTCCTCTTACACATTCAATAGTAGCAACTATGGGAACCAGCTTTGCCTCTCCACTTGCTATGCGTGTTGCAGCTGGTATTGATGCACTAACAGATTTTGACTTAACAACAAATTCTATAAAGGCCTTGATGATTCATAAAGCGAAGCCCGAACACCATTCGCAAAATGATGTTGGCTGGGGAAAACTACCTCACAACCCAGAAGAAGTATTAGAGTGCTTAGATGATGAAGCTACAATTTTATTTCAAGGAGAACTTAAGCCAGATCAACACTTGCGTATCCCGATTCCAGTCCCGAAAGATGCGGATTGCACGTGGGTTGTTTTAAAAGCTACATTTAGTATCAATGCCATTACAGATCCCGAGCATCCTTTACACTACACGCGGTCAGGCTTGGATATTACATTTAGGGCTAATCAAAATAAAAAAAATGATGAGCAACAACATCCTGATGCTAAAACTTTCTTTTCAAGTAAAAGCTTATATCTCACTGAAGATGAATTACGAGAAGATGCACATAAATGGGAAACAACAATATCGAGGAGCCAAAGATTTAAATTATCAACTCTTGATGATCCTTTATTTGATGTCAAATATCATGCTAGAGAGCAAGGGGCCTCGACTGAAATTTCAGAATTGCCTCCTATTAAATATTCTTTAGTTTTATCTATTCAAACTGTTGGTGATGTGAATGTGTACAACAGCATTCTGCAAAAAAACCAGACACTTCTACCAGTCAAAGTTTCGAATCGTATTCAGATTTAAAAAACAATATGCTTGATACTCAATTATCACTAAGCCAATACCTGTCTAGTGTTCAGGAAGTGATTCAAATTGCTTTCAATGAACCTGTATGGGTAAAAGCTGAGGTTCGCAACCTAAGTATCAAAGGTGGACATTACTATTTAGAGCTTGCTGAAAAAGATGAGCATACGGATAAGCTGGTCGCCAGCTGTAGAGCAACTATTTGGAAGTTCTCAGCAGCTAAAATGGTTCTTAAGTTTGAGCGTGAAAGCGGAGTTGAGCTATCTAAAGATCTCAATGTGTTGATCAAGGTAAAAGCTCGCTTTGATCCCCAGTACGGCTTTTCAGTCAACGTCGAAGATATTGATTCAAGTTACACCCTTGGTGACATTGCACGGCGCTATCAGCAAATTCTTGAGAAGCTAACCACTGAAGGATTGGTTAATAAAAACAAGGGGCTTCCAACACCCTTCGATATTCAAAATGTCCTGGTGATTGCCCCTGAGAATGCTGCAGGTCTAGGTGACTTCCGAAAGGATGCCGATGTGCTAGATCGCGCTGGTGTGTGTCACTTTGTCTATCACTCAGCAACATTCCAAGGTAATACAGCCCCTACCAGTATCATTGAATCTTTAAGTGCAGGTTTAAGGCAATGGGCAACTGATTTCGATTCCCCTCCTGATCTGATTGTGATTATCCGAGGTGGTGGTGCAGTTAATGATCTTGCCTATTTGAATGACTATGATTTGGCCGCCCTACTCTGTAAACGTTCAGTACCGATCTGGGTAGGTATTGGCCACGAAAAAGACCGTACAATTTTAGATGAAGTGGCCAACCGTTCTTTTGACACCCCGAGTAAAGTGATTGGCGGGATTCGAAATCTGATCCAGGAGCGAGTTCAGAACGTGCTTGAATCTCTACAGAAGATAAAGCTGCTCTCTCAACATCAAATCTCGGCGTATCAAGGTCAGAATGATCAATACATCAAAGTCATAAAGACGCTTGCTCAAAACCAAATCAATGAAGCAAACAGAACGCTCGAGTTAATGAAGAGCGATACCCAATACTTTGCTCAATCTCAATTGAAACTTGCCTCAAATCAAATTGAAGGCTTACTCCGTGAGACTCTTTTACAAAACCCTAGAAATGTAATGGCCAAAGGCTACGGGATTGTCCGTAGTGAAGGTAAGGCTATTCGTTCTATCCAACAAATATCAGGTAAAGCCATCCAAGTAGAACTGCAGGATGGTCTAATCGAAGCCAATGTGACGCAGGTGATTAAGAATGACTAAGAAAGAATTAAGCTTTAAAGAGGGATTCGATATTCTGCAGAAAAATTCTGAGCTTCTTGAATCTCAAGAACAGCCAGATATCGATAATTTGATGAAAATTGTTGAAGAATCGATGAATGCTTACAAAGCCTGTAAGTCACGTGTGGATGCTGTTCAGCAGGCTTTGAATGAAACATTTAAAGATTAATGCACACTTTACTATAACCGCATCATCTTTGAGCACATAACAAATTAATAAATGACACTTATTCTGAGGAATAATTAATGGATGTTGTTACCAATACTGACCAAATAAGAAATAATATTAAAGAATTTGAAAAATCTAAAGGCACTTCACAAGTAACTTTAGGTCAGTACTTAAAGTTAATACAGAAAGGCCAATGCTTTGTACCTTACATGTCTGATTCAGGCATCGCTTTTGCACCTTCAAGGTTTATAGGATATATCGATAACAATTTAGAAATTCACTCTGAAAATGATGGCAAAAATGGGCGAGCAACTAATGTAGCCATCACCAAAATTTTTAAATCCATTCCTAGTGATAATTCTACTTTAGAAACACAATTTTTAGAATTTTGTAAGAATCATGGTATAAAACCCGATAATAAGAAAAGGAAATATTGGGTTACTGATGAAATTAAAATTATTATTGAAGATGATATTGAGAACAACATCAAAAATGCCCCAAAATTAAACAAAACTGTTAAGCAGCAGCTTATAAATGCTCGTATCGGACAAGGAAATTTCAGAAAAGAACTAATTAGCATGTGGGGTAAATGTTGTGCGAGTGGTTGTATCTATATTGATATTTTACGCGCTTCTCATATTAAACCCTGGAGAGACTCTACAAACGAAGAGCGTTTAGATAAATTTAATGGATTACTCCTTTCCCCTAACTTTGATGCACTTTTTGATAAAGGACTCATTTCATTTAAAGATGACGGAAAAATTCTTATTTCGAAGGCCTTATCTAATGACGTTCGTAATACGCTTGGTATTCTGAAAGATACTAAGGTGGCTCTTCAGCCCTCTCATGAAAAATATATGAAATGGCATCGTGAAAAAATATTTATCAAAACTTTATGAGCATTGGCAAGTCACCATTGACTCGATATCCAAAACTAACACAACAGCCAAAAGCTAAAACTCCTTTCTTTTAATGAAATGAATATATAGATCACTTTCAGGTAAATAATTCGAAATGTGACACTTAAGGGTAAGATAATCATGTGCTCAAATTACCTATTTCCAAGTAAAAGAAATTTGACACTCTTTGGTGTCGATACCAGTCAGTCCAATCTTGAGCTTAAGGATCATGTTTTTCCTTCCTATCATGCTCCAATCATTCTGAATGGTTCAGAACATTTGGAACTTGATATCGCAAAGTTTGGCTTGCTACCAAGCTGGGCGAAAGAATTGAAGTTTAGCAGTCATACTTATAATGCCAGAACCGAGTTTGTAGCAGATAAGCCAAGCTTCCGACATGCATGGAAGTACAGTAAGTTTTGCCTAGTTCCTGTTCAAGAGTTCTATGAACCCAAATACATCAATGGTAAGCCGCACTGGTACACCATTAAGCGTAAAGATGATCAACCTTTCACGGTTGCAGGGATCTATGATGATGCGGTGATTGATGGCAATAAGGTACGCTCCTTTTCGATGTTAACCATCAATTCTGATCATCACCCCTTCATGAAGCAATTCCATGCACCGAAGGATGAGAAGCGATCCATCATCGTTATTCCAGAGCAGTACAGAAAAGACTGGCTAACAGCAGATCATGAACACGCGCATGAATATTTCTTTCAAATGCCTGATGAATTCGTCACTTTTCCACGCGATGAGCAGAAACAAAACGTCTTATTCTGACGCATCCTTGTTTATCCACAACTTTTTAAATTTGAATTTTAAACGCTGTTAGTAATATCCTATTTAAACAAATTCTACTTCCAAACACGCCACCGTAGCGTAGGAGTATCACATGTCTAAGAAGTTGCCTATCTACTTCTCTGACGACGCATGGTCATCTTTACAAGAGCTCATGGGTCCAGAGGGTAAGCCAAGCCCTACCATTAACACTGTGCTTGAACAAATCGCTGTTCAAAATGAGCTTGTTGAGAAATTAGGGCTTACTGCAGTCCTACCCAAATCCAAAGTATCCATTCCCGTCTCTTTAGAGCGTATTCCTGCAGGTCCAGCCTTCAGCACCAAGGATGAGCAAGACAAAGCGCTCGATCTGAATGAGTTCCTGATCCACAACCCTATTTCTACGTTCATTGCTTATGTAGACAGTGAATCCATGCTTGATGCTGGCCTAGAGATTAATGATCCAATCATTATTGATCGCAGTATTGAAGCCAAGCATTACGACATCGTCGTTGCCCTGATTGATAATAGCGCCTCGACCATTAAGCGGCTGATGATCACCAATAAGATGTCCAAGTCTGAAATCAAAGAGATATTTGGAGATGAAGATTATCCTCTTCCAGAACTTTGGTTAAAGGCTGAAAATTCGAATTACAATCACATCATTCCTGATGACAGTCAGACCATCTCAATCTGGGGTGTGGTGACTTTTAATTTAAAGCGTATTTATCACCGCTCATAAAAAGAAGAATAACCATGCAAAGTGAAAATGAAATATTCGCGTTAGTCGACGTGAATAATTGCTACGTCTCGTGTGAGCGTGTGTTTAATCCTGCCTTGAATGATCGCCCGACCATTGTGCTCAGCAACAATGACGGCTGTGCTGTAGCGAGAAGCCAAGAAGCGAAAGACTTAGGTATCAAGATGGGTGTTCCTGTATTCCAAATTCAGGACCTGATCAAACAACATAACATTCAGGTGCTATCCAGTAATTTCTCATTATATGGCGAAATGTCCAAGCGCTTTATGGAGCTGCTTGGGGATTATGTTGCACCAGGAGATCAAGAGGTCTATTCCATTGATGAATGCTTCTTAAAACTTACAGCTTATGAGCATTTATTTGACCTGACTGAATATGCGCAGGACATGAGAGCTAAGGCTTGGCGCTGGTTAGGACTACCCTGCTGTATTGGAATCGGTCGCTCTAAAACTGAAGCCAAGATTGCCAATCATCTCGCCAAGAAGAACAAGTTCTTCAATGGGGTGTGTAATCTGGCTCATATGGACCCATGCTCTACAGAAACGCTACTCGCGCAGGTCGATGTGTCTGAGATTTGGGGCGTCGGCAGGCAGAACTGTAAGAAGCTCAATGCCATGGGTGTTCAGTCTGTGCTGGATCTCATCAATGCCAACCCTAAAGAAATCAAAAAGCAGTTCAGTATCGTGATGGAAAAGACGGTGCTTGAGCTACAGGGTCTCTCTTGTATTGACCTGACAGATGATGCTGTAGCGAAGAAGCAAATCATCAGCAGTCGTTCATATGGCAACCCAGTGTATGAAAAGGATGACATCAAAGCTTCTGTCCGGCTTTATGTGGCCAGAGCCGTAAAGCGAATGCGGGAAGATGGCTCAATCTGCAAGATGATCGGTGTTTATATCCAAACCAGTCGCTTTGATAAGACTGAGCGTTACTCACCTTACATCGTGGTTCAGATGCATGAGCATACTGATGATCTACTGATTATCACCAAGGCTGCGATGAAAGGTATCGATCAGATATTTAAGAAGGGTTTTAAGTATAAAAAGGCAGGAATCGTTCTGCTCGAAATCACGGATAAATCCAAGTTTGTGCCCGATCTATTCACGGACTATTCACATAAGCAAGAGCGCGAAAAACTTTCTGATGCCATTGAATCCATCAGTGAGCGGTTTGGGAAGAATCTTGTCACGTTGGGGATAGCCAACAATCGAGAAGCCTCATGGCACATGAATCAAAACCTTAGATCACCATCATATTTAACAAAATGGTCTGACTTACCAAGAGTGGGATAAAACATGCATTTATTTAAATTAACTGACGAACAAATTACTCAAATCCTTATCCCGAAAAGATTTGTACCACCTACGCCACCTGAACTTAAAGGCAAGGACATGGTTTATGTTTTTGATAGCGAAGATAAGTTTGAACTGACTTATGATGAGTTGGTGGAGATTATTAGTAAAGCAAGAATGGCTGGACCAAAGTTGATACCAGTGTTGGGAACAGTAAATTAAGTTGTGCAGTGGTCGCACACCACTTGAAACATTACTTAATTGGAAGCGAATTTGGGCTGAGAAAAAATCAGCTCAAATTTAACCTGACGGGCCCACTAAAAAATGGGTAACTGTCAGATCGAGTTTGGACTACAACACTTTAGCTCATCGATTTACCAAAGTGCTAATCTTCACACCATTTTCGTAAATCCAGCAATCAAACTGTGATGCTAAAGCTTTTAAATTCCCCTTATTATGAATCAAAGTTAGCATGATGCTTTTCATAAAGACAGCTTACTTATAACCAGAGAGATTTTTAAACAATTCCCCCTTTTCAGTTTGCTTAGGCTATTTAAGCCAGAGTTCATTTAACATTTGTGGATTTTCTTTCTATCTGCTCTCTCAAAGCTTTCGAGTCATATCCCTTATCAGCGCTAAGAAGATCGGTATTTTTCATAAATTACGCAAAAAAAAACCGCCATGTAGACGGGTAGTTGCTCTCTTAAGATCTTAATCGTGTAGTGCTAATTCTGCACTTTTTTTGCCAAAAAGGCAGATCGACTTAAATGCTATCTTTTTGCAACAGCATCAAGACGTTTGACCAAAGACTCTGACATACTGACATTGATACGGACTGATTTTGCTTGTATCAATATCAATCAACAACCAGAACCCATCTTGAAATCGCTCATCACCCAACCATTGTTCAGGGCTTGATGGTTTTGGTAATTTTGATTCCTCGCCATCAAAATGAAGCTCTACAGCCTCTTGCGCCATGCGTTGAATATCTTGCATTTCATCCGCTGCACTAAAACACCCTTCAAAGTCAGGAAAAGTTAAGCCGTATGCAGTATCTTCATCTTTATGAACATATACTGGATATAACATATTTACCTCCACTCCCAACCAGCCTGTTTATAAATATTGCGTAAAGTGCCAATCGGCATGTCTTTCCTCGGGGGAGGAACTACAACATGACCAGATTTTTCAGGAGGCTTTTATTTCTCATGGTCGCCTTTATCTCCCACTTTGTACCAGCCTTCCTGCTCTAGACACTTAATAATGTCTTTGCTATTCATTGTATAATTATACGCAACACTATATTGAAATGGCGTTAGAATGTTGCCATATTCGTCAAGAAAGTTTGTCTCAGACAAACTCGGTACGGTTCACTTTATTAAGTGCAGAAAGCAAAAAACTTTACTGCATAAAGCTACAATGAGCAGTATTTCAATGATAATTTTATATAGTGGTTTTTTTATTTATTACCGTTTTTGTGATTCTTAACGAAGGAATAAAGCGATTATAGGCACGTAGACTTTGTAAATTGAAATATCAAGACTAACGAGAAATTCAAATTGATTACTAATAGAGCGCCTCACGGCGCCCTATCTTTTAGAAAAACGTATCTGCCGATACATTAAACCGCTCAGACAATGCCTTAATATGACGAATATTCAGTTGGCGTTTACCACTTAAAATCTCAGAAATCACAGATTGGGTTGCAACCTCTGCTAAGTCAGACTGACCTAAACCATGTTGCTCCATCAAAAAAGCCAAAGCAGCGCGACCATCCCCTTTAGGCATAGGAAGATGCTCATTTTCATAATCAGAAACCAGATCACCAAGCTGATGAATAAGCCCCATTAAAGGATGAGACTCATCATCACCAACGGTATCTAAAAGTTCATCTAAAGCTTCAACAAGTGTATGAAAGTCTTCTTCATTTTCTGGCTTGCTGAGCAATGGTGCAACGTAGTGCCAGTGGTCTACGGCCTGTTTAATCATCGCGTTCATACTAACCTTCCTTCCAATGACCTTTGTCATATTCTTTATGGGACAAGACATGACGGATATACACACGTTTCGCCTGATACATCACGACTGCAATAAGTCGGATCTTGTTCCCGCCAATATCGAACACATGGAACTTTCCAACTTTATCGACCGCTGGAAAGAGCTGTTTCATCTCAGCAAAATCTTTCGGATCGTTTGCCTTTATGATTCGATACCAACCATCTAATGCCGTTTCAGCCTGTGGCCACTTGTGCATTGCTTCTATAATTCGAGCGTGGGTGATCACATGCATAACATTTTATCGCATTTTGCTATAAATCAAGTATAAACCAATTATCGCATTTTGCAATATTGAAGGGCTAGGATGAATAAAGCGCCAAACGGCACTTTATTCATTATCAGAATGCACTTAATCTGATGACCTTAAAAATTCCTGTTCATTGATCTGACTTTTCCCCGTCACATGCAGTTCATGGAATTTACGACTCGCATGGACCATACAGCCCAAGTCAATGACTTGATTTAAAGCATGCTTTTCATCTCAAAATTTTCAGACAATTTAAGCAACCTGTTGATTTATTTTGATCTCTTCCAATTCTTTTACCAATTTAGTTAAGTTCTGCTCTGGATCCAGCCACCAGTCAACTGTCCACACAGATAATACCTGCCAGCCTAACCCATTTAATACTGTTGGTTTGAGCTGATCACGGTCTCTTGCTGTAGCTGCTTTTGCATAATTTTCACCATCGACTAGAATACCTACAATATAGCTATCTGCATGCAAGTCATCTTTAATAGCTAGATCTACACAGCTATCTCCCTGACCTATTCCGAGGTCCACGCTCCAACCTTTTTCTTGAAGCCTATTCTGTAAGTACTGTACAAATTCTTTTTTAGTCTGCTGTTTGTTTTGATCAACATAATTTAAATGCAGCTGACCACTACGAGCAAAAACTAAGAAATCTTTTAGATCCCTTACACCCTCACTATTGGTGCGTGCCAAATTAATTTCTTCTGGACTTAAGGCCGAGAAAACATGTAATCCTTGACGAGCGCGAGTAATTGCTACATTTAGACGGCGCTGACCACCTTGACGGTTAAGTGCACCAAAATTCATAGATAAGCGGCCATCACGGTCTTTTGCGTAAGTAATTGAGAAAACGATAATATCGCGTTCATCCCCTTGCACATTCTCTAAATTTTTAACAAATAAATGCTCAATGCCTGATTTACTCAATGTCTCTAACTCTGGATGATTTGCCAATTCATTATCCAGTAAATCTTCAATCAACTTCTGCTGAGTCATATTGAAAGTGACCACCCCTAGAGTCAAAGGATTCTCTTGCCCTAACTGTGACTGTAAATGCTGAATAATGAATTCAACAATTGCCTTAGCTTCATTCGGATTGGTACGTGTATCCCCTTTGTCATAGACTCCATCAACCACATGCAATTTTACAGCTGTGTCCTTAGCAACAGGTGCAGGGAAAGTAAATAAACCACCTTTGTAGTATTTCTGATTACTAAACTGAATCAGGCTTTCGTAACGACTACGGTAATGCCAGTTCAAAGCTAATTCTGGTAACTGAGCAGCAAGGCATTCATCTAAAATACTCTCCAGATCTTCAGTAACCTCCTCATCAATTTCTTCTTCAGAATCGCCTTTACCAAAGAAACTGGTTGGTGGCATTTGTTTATTATCACCCACCACGATTGACTGTTTACCCCTCGCTAATGCACCAATTGCATCCCATACAGGAATCTGTGATGCTTCATCGAAAATTACTACATCAAATTTTGCTTCTGTGTCCAGATATTGGGCAACTGATAATGGACTCATTAATAAACATGGTTTCAAGCCAACTAAAACATCAGGAATTTGACGCATCAACTCTCGTACAGGAATATGACGGCGTTTCTTACCCAACTCTTTGTTAAGAACAGTCCATTGCCCTTTGTACTGGTTTTGTTCTGTAAAAATATTATTCCAACGGTGAATAATTTCCTGGCTTGCAGCAAGTTGGTGTTCTTTATCCTGCTGGGCAAAGGACATTATTTTCTGTTCATGTTGTTGGCTGTTAAATTGATTTAACTCTGGATGCTGGCTAAACTTATGTGTAATCCAGTGTCTCTCTAAATTAATATTCAGGCGTTTTAGGGCAGCATCCAAATCCAGTGGGGCATGCAGAAGTTCAAATGCCAATGGTTTTAAGCCACTTTTAATAAGCTGGCTTTTAATCGCCTGCCAATTTAACCAATGCCTCCAAGCTAGCCCATATTGCTGCAATTGCTGTTGTCTTTCGATAATTTCATTAAAATCAATATCTGAATATGCGGTAATCTCAATATCACCCTTCAGTACATGATCATTCAGCAATTGACTGAATGTATTCTCCACCTGAGCTATCTTTTGCGTCAGTTCATCCAAATCATGATTTTTACTGAACTCTACCGCTTTTAATAAAGTTGCTTGATCGGTAATTGACGACGCAACTATCTGCTTAATTTCTTGCCACTGATTGTGAATAGTTTCAAAACTTTGCCACGCGCTATCTTCACCCTGCCAATAAGAACCAAGCTCATTCGCTAACTGTTTTTCACATTCAGTAAACTGTCGTTGTTGGCTTTGGATATGTTGCAAGATAGGTAAGTCATGTGCAACTGCCAACGCTGTTGGGCGTTGAGTCGAGTCTTGATAGGTCTTGACTAAGTTTCTCAACTGGAATTTAGCGAACCATGAAAATGGGAACATTTTTGATTCTGCTTCACGCCATTTAGAGCCCATTTGACTTAAATCTGCTTGATAAATTTGAGATTGGTATTGCCCTACTAATGAAGAACGCTGTTGCTTAAGATCCTGCGTTAAGTATTTTGTCTGGGTAATGGTTTTTAAATCGATATCTTTAATCGTATTTAATAGTTTTAAATCTGTTTGCTGAACTAGTTTAGATATTGCCTTAAAAATCGAAACATCCTGCTTAACCAGACTCAGATTTTGCTTCTCACTGAATCCAAAAGCCTGTTGCCAAGCAGAAATAGACTTTTGTAATTGCTGTATCTGACCGATAAGTTGGTCCTGTAATAGCTGATATTGCTCCTGCCATGCCAGACTCCAAATAGGTTCAGACAAGCCCTCCGCAAAACCATCCAATACGTCTTTAGCATTTTCATTCACTAGCTGACGCAAGCTTACCGCTTGTGTCACAGTCTTATTCAGCAATTCACGCTTTTCTAATGTCAATGTCGCGATATTAATCTCAGGAAACCGTAAATGTGGTGTATTCCGATAACAAAGTTCATCACTCATTGCTGCATACAGACTCCAACCAATCGCATGTACGGTATGCAGGTTATTTACGTGCTGATTCAGTTCATCACGTGACTGGATTAATCTGTCCGATAGCTTCTGCCATTCAGTTGTCTTTGGCTGAGCACTTAGAAAGTATGGATCATTGTTTTTCTGTGCTCTTTCCCGTAGTTGATCCAAAACCTCCATTTTCTGAGCTTTGGAAGAATGTAACTGCAAGCACAACTCACTCAAACCAATCTGTGTCAAACGACGATAGACAACCTCTAAAGCAGCCATTTTTTCCGAAACGAATAACACGGATTTTCCATCTGCTAGACATTGTGAAATCATATTGGTAATGGTCTGCGACTTACCTGTACCAGGAGGGCCCGAAAGTACAAAAGTACGTCCTAATGCGGCGGACATCACTGCTGCTAGCTGTGAAGAGTCAGACGATAATGGTGTAAATAATTGTTGCGGTTGATATTGTTGGTCTAGTTGAGCTGGTTGCGGAAAATCATCTTGCTTAATGAATGGTTCTCGTGGTGTTTCAATAAGATGATTTACTACAGATTGATTTTTAAGTTGATCCATTCGTGTAGACAAATCAAGCCACATTAAATATTTTGAAAATGAGAACTGACCAATGGCAGCCTCAGCTTTAACCTCCCATCCTGCTATATTCACAATAGCCTTACGCACAATATGTAAGACTTGATTAACATCTATACCAGAATCATCTGTAGGCAAAGGATTTAAACCCGAAATATCTAGTTCAAAATCCTGTCTTAATAATTGTAATAAGGTCGAATTAAAGCGAGGCTCATCATCATACATAAACAGGCGATAACCTGTTTTAGCGGTCTCGCGAGTGATCTGCACAGGAATAAGCAGTAGAGGCGCTTTAAAGGTGCGTTTTGATCGCTCTGATTCTTTCCATTCCAAGAAACCGATCGCAAGAAATAGTGTATTCGCTCCGCCCTCTTCCAAAGCAGTACGTGAGGCACGGTAAACCTCAATTAAGCGCTTTTCCAATAAGGGTGTATCGAGTGGACTAAACAATAGTTTTCTGGACAGGCTCTCATCAACATATTGATTGATATGCTGGCTTTCATTGTCACGCTGGACGTCTTTTAGCGAGATGCTATCAACCCCCTTAAATAAGAAACCCTCTTGGTTCGCCAATGCATCTTCAAGTTTACCCAGTGTTAACTCAGGACATTGTAAGGGAATGCTGTAACGATTGTCCTTAAAGTTTAAGAGCTTGTTACGAAGACTTAGATCGAGTAAACGACGCAACCAGCGGTCAACCCTAGTGGTTTTACTTTCAACTGGACGTTCAAGATCGTAAACAGGAATGGATGCAGGTGCCCATTCAATTTCTGTTTCATCCAAATGATTTTTCTTATCCTGGTATGAGGAAATTGGTTTAATGCCTCGCAACCGAGACTGGCGAACATCAATCGCAAGATAGAACTTATGCTGGCGGGATTCATCCTTAATGTACTGTTTTGCTGTTTCAAGTGCGGATGCAAACTTTGCTTGTTGTGTGAGCAGCGTTGTTTCTAGAAAAACAACTTCACCCAAATCATAACGCTTTCTTAAGGCTTGAATATCATCAATAATCAAGTCAACATTTGGCGTCTCATTTAACCAAATACCAAGATACGAATGTCCTTCTTCAATAATAAGTAAAGTATCTAAGCCTATTTGTTCAGCCAAGGCACTTAAAAGTATTGTCGTGTCTAAACAACATGCTAGCTTCTCGTCAAATATCTGCTTTGCCAAACGTATTCTTTGGCCCGATTTAATAAAGCTTGCTGGGTTAACAATATAATGAATATCTTGTTGTAATAAAGATTCCCATAACGCATTCAGCTGAGATAAAACAGAATCTCGATCTCGGTCTTGATAACCATTTAATGAACCTAGTTCTTTTGTTTTTAAAATTTCACTGGCCTTTACCAAAATCGGGCTGAGTGCTGAAGCATTGGGTTGTGAAAAACTCGCCAATAATTCTATGGGTTGGCGTTCCCCACCCCAAGTATCAATAGTTAATAAATCAATCTCTACCCGCTGCTCTGCCAGTATCTCGTCTCTTTCATTCAACCAAAGTATTTCAATACTGCCTTTAAGATTCTCAGGTAACTCCTGCAATAGTTTAATATCAAAAACTAATTTTGGTTTATCAAGAGCCAAAACTTGATTACCTTCTAAGCTCGCAATATTGATGGTATGTTCTTTGAAATACTCAGGATTTGAACGAATAACAATTCGAGAACCAGAAGTTGTTTCAGTGGAAGAGATTAGAACTTGCCGAATAAGAGGCACTGAATTTTGTTGTAAGACAAAACTCAAAGCTGAAGCACAATCAACGTGTAATGAATATTGTGGATCATGTTGTTGGTTATTTTCATCTTCTAGCATTATTTTCCCCTTCTCAATTTTATCAAACCCAATTAAAGGCATGCTTAAAAAGCTAAAATCACAATATTAAATAGTTGATATCTTGTTTTAAAATTAAGCGAATAACAATACTAAATCGTTATTCGCGGAAATACTAAGAAAAGAGACACTTAAATTTTCTTAACAAAGCATAACTCAAGCTAAAATCTAATGTTGAGTTTTCATTAGACTACTGTTTGTGCTGATGTTTTGCTGGGTGCTAATTTAGGTTATTTTCAATCAACTTAATATCTTTAACCTCTTCCATCAATAAGATTGCTTTGTCTTTATATTTGTCTAGCAAAGATCACTTATCTTTCGGCTTTGATTCGCCTGGCTTAATGCTTTTACATTATTCCTCTTATCAAATTGCTTAGGCTATTTTAACTCGAGTTTCTCTTCTTCGTATGATTTTTTATTTAACTAACTCGATTCCTACTCATTGAACATCGTCAGCGCATTTACCAAATTCAATTCACGACATAACATAAAATTGGATTGCTCAAATAACGTTTCAAATACTGGATGGCCAGACAATTGATCTGTTCCACGGAATGGATGATCCTTATATTCGGGCACAACTGGATATTCAGCATTCCTCGCCTTCAATTCAAAACTCAAGGTATCAAACCAATCAACATCGAAGCTCTTGTCAGCGATTTTGACCAACTCATTTGAACAAACTGGATACGCCAACCATAGTTTACGGATCATGCCTTGTTGCTCTACTTCCTTAATATAACTATCGCTTTCAGACTCACGAACAGCAGTAATCATATTCAGAATTTCCTTGATATATTTCTGAATATTTTTATAAGTGTTCAATTGAGGATGACCCTTAATCGCTATTAGCTCGCCCCAAAATACTTTTAGTAATTCTTGAGCATTGTTGTCATTCGCTAGTTGAAATGATTCCTTATTTCCAAAAAATGACCTGTCTTCCAAGATGATTGGCCCAGAGATGTAAATATTCTCTGGTATTGCTAAATTATCCTCAGAGTCACTGATCGTCAACAATCTTGATTTTAAAGAATGATTATCCCGGCACCACTTTTCGTAGAACTGAAGTTCACTAGATTCAGCTTCTTTGACAGGCGTATAGAAACTACGAAATCTGCTGGTTTTAGTGCTGTAAACCGAATTTAGGTTTAGTGCTCCATACAACCGTTCAGCCTTATCCATAACAGCTTTCAGGCGGCCAACCAGCTCCCCTGCATCTTTATTTGAGGCCATTTTATAAAGAACACTATTGGTCTCCTTCATAAAGTCACGAATCAGCTTGGCCAATCCCGGTTTCCCATTGCCTTTATCCTTCACTTCCCCAATCGGGATCATGGCAATATTCGAGTTCTTAAAGCCAGCATCTCCAGTGATTCGGGTAAACAAGGTTCCTCGAATCAACATAAAAATAGAGAGCATGTCCAAGGAGCTTTTAATTTTATATTCCAGTTCAGATTGAAATGCATCACTGGTTGTTAAGTAAAAATCTTCAACAAGAATGGTCAAAGTACGGTCTCTTTCATCACCATTAACCCATTCTTTCGTTTCTGGATCTAAATACCCACCACGTCCACGGTATACAAGTTGTGCAATTTCCATCATAGAGGCTTCAATTGCAAAGCGAGGCATCGCTGCAATAATGGCATCACAGTTTGGAAATGAAATACCTCTTGCTGCAGTTGAAGTAATCAAAACAACTTCAAGTTCTTCCTTTCTCTTTAGGAGGTCAACTCGATTGCTTCCCATAACCTGACTATCAAAAATACCAATCTTGGATCGATCAACTTTACCAGCATGAATGATCGCATCCCTCAACTTCGCTAAGGCATTTTTATCTTGGGCAAAATAGATGACTTGCTTCTTCCCTGCCAATAAATGCCGATGGATCAACGTCAGGGCAGTATCTTCGGAACGTTCACCTATTTCAGATCTAAATTGTTGCGTTAAATTTCGCTCCAGGCCCATCTCATCCTTCTCAGGATTGATAGCATATTGCATCAGCATGTAATTAATTTTCAGCTCAGTGGCTGGATAACAGTTCGCCATGATATGAATACTTGGTCTGAACCCTTTTCCATCACATATATCCGCTGTCTGCATTTTGAAAGGGAAATTACCAACCGAAGGAGAAATAAACATCTTGGCTGGTAGTGGATCCAACTTCTTCATGTAATTCTGGATTGCATTTACATTACTGAGTGAAGCATCCGCAAGGATGACTGTCACAGTAAATGGCGAATTGCCATCAAATGGATCAATAAAGTTCTTCGACAAGAACTTATGCATCTCATTAATGAAAGACCGACAACCCGAATCCCCAGTGATTTCATCAAACATCACCACAATATTCGGGAACTTCTTGGCAAAGGCTGCACGTTCCATCCTAGCTTCCGAAGGTTTTTTATCGATGTCGATTTTAAACATCTTGTTTAAACCATCTAGACTTGATGCGATCTTCGCTTTACTTTGCCCTTCTCTTGGATTCCTTGGCCCAGCAGCCGTGGTGTCATATTTCATGAATGCCTGAGTCGCTACAGTCATGGTGAGTCGATTAATCTCAGGATGGCAATCTAGCAATTGCTGCGATGACTCACCAAGAGAATCAAAAACTCTCGCAAATTTCTTGTTGGTCGCCGTGACTTTAGCATCGGATGTATTTGCATATCGTCTGCTGGTACTTTGACTTTCCTCCAGGTCCTTAATCTTTTGATAGTCGTCTTGCTTGAATAGCAATACACTTGAACCATTCGATGACTTCAGATTATCAACACCACCAATGATTGCACCTCCACGAGCATTTACAGGATTTTCCTTGCCATTGATAGCAGCATAAATCTGCTTGGCTTGCGTCACTACCTCGCTATTACTCGTAATCGTGGCTGAGATTTTAGACAAATCCCCAACTACATCATCATTGATCAATACTCGTGGACTTGTGTAGAAGAAAAAGAACCCCTCCAAGTCTGCCAAGAGAGTCTTGACGCTTGAAGTTTTTCCAATACCCGGTGTTCCTGTCAGGCAAATATATGAAATTTTACCGAGCTGACTTTCTTTTAAGGCAACCACTACGGCACATTTATGCAAATCACGTAAAGTAAAAGCGGTCTTATTCAGGATCTTTTTCTTCTGAATAAGTTTGAATTCAGCCTTGACCATTTGCTTCAGCTTTTGCTTATGATCATCGACATCACCATACTGGTCGATCAGGTCAAATACGTATTCCAAAGACAAGGGAGCATTCGGATTAATAAAGTCTTTGAGTTGTTCCGTGACCGAAAAGGTTAAGTCCTCACCGTATTCAATATCGGTGATATTTTCATGGAGCTTGTCCCTCATTTCTGAAGTCGGCTTGCTCATCAAAAAATTTAACATCTGAGTTTGAAGAATTTTACGTTGCTCTAAATTCTCAATACTCAGGTGGTTTTTCCGATACTCCTGGCCCAATTGGAACATCATTTCCAATTCTGGAGATTTGTGATCATCCGAGTATTCAGATGAGATGTATTCACTACCCCTATTTGTAATCGCAATCACATTCAAACGCATTTTACATTGTCGTTCAGGATCCAGAGTGCGCTTAAAGGATTCCGCAAAAGTTGTGGCATAAGAACAACCTTGGGCAATCTTAAACAGTACCTTTTCTTTACGAACGAACGCCTTCAGGTAATCACGTAATTTGTCAGTGAATTTGAAAGGAATTTCCTGAGCCTCAGCATTCACATAAGAAAATACACTATGCGATTCGGATTGCTTGATATACCGTTTATACTCATTCAGATATGTATATGGATCTTTAGCATTGAACTGTTCAGGTTCACCGATGACATAGAATATTGAGTATTCCTGAACCATGACATGATAGGTTGATTGGACACGAATCACTGCCAAGAAATCCGATCGAGCAAAATTTCCCTTCTTAAACATATCAGCCTGATAAATTTTAAACTGGTCTTTGAAGGTTTGTGTTGTCTCAGACTTATATTTCTCCATCGCTGCAAACTGCTCTGCAGTTGTGTAGTCATCTATCCAAGTTTGAGTAGTGTCACTTGGTAAGGTTAAGGGACACCAGATTCCAGCCAAGCCCCAGTTCGGTTTTGCATCTGCTGACTTTGCCAGTGGAGAGCCTTTCGGTTTAATTTTTCGAAGGAACTCACGAGTATTGGTGTAGCCATGTCCGAACGAGGTTTTCATCAAATGATGAAAGTACTTCTCAATATTCTCGTGAACGGTTGCATTCACAACATCTGCATATAGTTCAGCTTTAACCTCAGCAAGAACCTCCATCAGCTGCTTACGGTTCCATCTGATAACCAGTGGATGATTAGTTGGCAATAGCTTTGCGTCCAACAAAGCCATGATTGCCCCACGTTTAGCTCCGATTTCATAAACCTCGCCCCAAATTTTTGCTTCATTATCCAACACGGCACTTACTCCGTATTTTGCGAAGTGGTAGAGTCTTCAACTGGAACTTCTTCGACAGGAAATTCGGCTTCGAGTTCCTTTTTCTCAATGATGTATTCTTCAAGCTTACCAATCATTGCAGGCAAGCTCATCAGTACTTCACCTTTGGTCTGGCGCTTGGAAACGATAATCTCACCCAGCTCTTGTATCCCGGTTGTGCCACGAATATGGGAAGGTTGCAAAATTGGGTTATAGAATTTCTTCTCCGCACGTTCTGTCCCACTCGGTCGTTCTGACTCATAATAATGAACCCCACGAAGGACTGACCGAATCGCTTTCATCTCATTGGTGTCTTGGGTATCAATCACTTTGGCATGAAGCTTAGTCCGTTTATCATTATGAATAGAGTGTTCCTGACTGGTGAGCATATAGAAATATGAGCAAATACCATTCTGAGTGCGAGCCCCCACAGTTTTCATAGTCGCTATACTCAGGATCGACAGTGATTGCTTATGGATAGAGCAATTGGCACTGGCAGTATGGTGCTGGTGATGTGGTACTTCACATAACGAACCAATTTCACGTTGTTTGATGTTGAGCGCTGGGATCGTGTCAGATTGGCATGGATAGAAATTCAACTCTGGGAAAAGTTGATCCAGCTGATCTAAGGCACTTTCGCTTTCATGAATATTATTGTTGCTTTCTGTTTTACCAATTTTACGCTGAGCAAAGTGATGAGATAACAACACAACATCCTTATACCCTTCAGACTGAAGACCTTCCAAAATACGGTGTAGTGCTTTTGAAGTGCGTAAATTGTCTTGCATCACAGGTGCATGACTTATTTTCTTCAATACCAGTCTCCCTTGCTTATCGTTGATACGCTCCAAACCGTAGACATAGCAAATGTAACTATAGTCTGGCTTTAACGTCAGCAAATACTTTTGCGTTTGGTATTTGAATTCAACATCATTTTCAGGGCGGGAGTTATAGCTAATACAAGCTACTCGATCTTTAGTGCCTTCGAATGGGACAATCACTTCCGAATAACCAGAAAGTGCTTCAATCGCTGCCGAGATACGGTATGAAATAGTACGGTCCATTTTTAGATTGACTGGTGAGCACAACCTGTCCCCTTGAGCACTTGTATAGATTCTCGGATCTGGATTGTATTTAAGACCTTGGACTTTGAAAATCGAATCCTCATTGTTCAGCAGCTTTTCCAATGAATACGCCGTTGCATAGGCACGTTTACTTTCTGGATTAAAACCGCCTTTTTGATTGGCTTTACGGCTACCGTAATTGCGAGCATTTTCCTCATTTTCATGTTCATCTACTGAATCAATCCGAAGAAAAGGAATATAAATTCGCTGTTCTAACCCATTTTTGACCTTCACTGCTTTTATCAAATGCTTTAAAAAGGAATGCATGATCATCGAAAAACAGGTACTACTCATAATCAAGCCATTTTCAGTTTCATCCAAACAAAGATTATCTGCTCCCCCTTTCAAATCACTTAGTCTGAACAGTTGAGTTCGATAATGAATCATTACCCGATTAAGCGAGAGAAAATCATCATAATGTAGACTTTCATGGTGATACATATACGGTGCTTCATTCGGTTGCTTACGTTTTGTTGGAACCATAACCACAGGAAGACACGGTGCTGATAAATCACGCTGGACAGTAAATTGGGACAAATCTGGATTAGTATTCTCCAATGGAACGAGCGTCTTCACCTTTAAAGTTGACTTAAACTCAAGTTCACTCAGTGCCTTTCGAGCATACTGATTCATCCGCTGCGTCTCGTCCTCACCCATACGAGCCATCTTCTTACGACTACCATCTACGATCATGATGTAGTCATAGAAATTGTTATTCTCCCCATGAAAAATACTGGAATATTGTTCAACATCATCACCAAAAATGGAGGGCTTAAACACGTCCAGATTCACAATGTTTGGCTGCACAAAAATTTTGGTTTTGAGACTAGAATCCTTATCCATCTCTTGCATGATTGGTTCACAGCTATCATTTAGTGCTTTCTTAATTGTGTCAGTGATAGCTTTAACCTTTCTATGCATCGTATCGGTATTTAATCGCTGATTCAAAATTGCCGATAGGGTTGTACGCATTTTCTCAGGTTGCTTTAGCATATCTGCCAATAAAGCGAATTTTTCTTTAAATGCTTCAATTTTAAGGTCATCCGATAATACAAAGTAAAGCATAATCAGTTGAAACAATTCGTTCTTACAGACACGCTCCTGACATTCGGCAACCAAGATCGGCTCGTCTATCATCTCATTTTTTTCATTGACGATATTCGAAAGCAACAACGCTTCGTTGATGCTGATTAGGCGAGATTCATAGGCTGTTAACATCGAGCCTGCAGAATTTGGTAGTTCAGTACACTTTTTATTATTAATCAACAGTCTGGAATTGAATCTACTGCTCTTTTCTTCTTGTGCGAACTCTCCATTCACTCGAAAGGCATAAGTTACTTCACGTTTAATTGAAAGCCCTTTTTCATCTTGAGCACGAATATCATTCATTTCAACATTAGGGCGAACCCAGATAGGCAAAGCTTCCGTGGCACGGACATAGCCCAATTGATAGTTCAAGTCTAATGCACCAACTGCGCCATAGATGGCTCCGACATTCAAAATAAAATTATTTTCTATGTCAGTAGTCTCCGTATTCCACGGCATGACTCGCTCGCCAAAAATCTCAAAAAATGCCTTAGCTTTACGAATGTAGGAAACAGCAGCAGTACGCTTATACTCATTTTTTTCATTGCTCTCGATATAGTCAGCAATGATTTCCATGATCTTAAAGCAGTTTTTAGTCCGAGCTCGTGATAAAGCCTGTGTTTCTACAAAGGTGAGTAGATTTTGGATGTCATTGTTCTCTGTTGCAATAACATCACTTAAAATTCCCTCCATGAAATCCATTGCATCTGGAGATATCTTCTCATCTACTGGATAAGACAGCTTGACAATAGTTTTAATCGCCGTGCAGACCTCATTAACCCAGTTAGGCGCTTCCAGTTCCTCAGTCACAGTAAACAAGCGTAGCAAGCCATTCTTAACCTTCAGATCGCTGGTATATTGCAATGGAAGAATTCTTGCTTCACCTTGGATCTTGATTGGTACAGCATTGTGCTTTCTATTACTATTCGGATTCTTAACAACCTCTTGATAATTCCCCAACACCTGATCCAGATTTTGGAGATTAAAACCATTTGGTGCATCCATAATCAGCTGATTGACTGTTTCTGCCATAGCAAGATCAAACTCACGGTAAGCTTCGGCAGTTTTAATCTCAGACTCTTTATCAAATAAGGTGCTAATACGTAATTTAGATTCATGTGGGAGCAGCTGAATATCTTTGATGATGTTATAAATCGGCTTAGCTTCTTTCTTAGACCCAATTTTTTTAAATACTGCAGCAACAAAAGCTGAAGCATCAAAATTCAAAGCATTATTTGGACCGCCGTAATAAAAGAAGGATTTCGATTGTTGTTCTTTCAGCGTACTGACCATCGCATTTAATAATGGTGTGAGCATTATTTTTGGAGCAAGAGTACTAAGTTCAGTACTTGAACCTGTGTTATAGGTATTCATTATAGTTATCCATGACAAAGTTGGCACTTAAGGCTCTACATTTTTATGAAGCGTAAATCCCCTATCGTCCTTTTATAGTATTTTTTAAATGCCATAAAGTAAATCATAGTTCACTTTTTATTATTCTTTTCATGTAATAAATCATATTTTTAGGGGGTTACCAAGCATAAGAAACATCTGTCCGAACTTCGTCATCGTCAAGATAGATTGACTAAAGTGCTGTACATTAAAAGCAGAATGCACACTTTAATGGCTTGAAAAAATCTACCCTCGCGTAAGCCCTTATTAATAGATGGTGCTAGGCAAACAGGCAAAACCTTCTTAATGCAAGAGTTGTTTGGCAATACCTTTGCCAACATCCTTCGTATCGACTTTCTTGAAAATCCGACTTACAAAAAAGCATTCGAGGGTGCCCTGCCACCTGAAGAACTGTTGATGAATATTGAGCTGCTGACAAACCAAATATTTAATCCAAAAACCGATTTGCTGATCTTGGATGAGATTGGCGAGTGTGAACATGCTGTGACCTCATTAAAATATTTTGCCGAGAAAGCTCCATCCTATTTTGTAGCTGCCAGTGGCTCGAACATTGGTTTGTTAAACACCTTTCCTGTTGGCAATGTAGAACAATTCAATTTACGCCCATTAACCTTCCGAGAGTTTATACATGCTTCTGGGGAGCAAGCTCTGATTAAAGCCTTTGATAACCAGACAAACACTCCAGCCGTACATTCTAAATTGATGGACAAGCTAACGGACTATTTTTTCACTGGAGGTATGCCTAAGGCAGTTGCTTCTTAGTATCAGTATAAAGAGTCGAGCATTTTAGAACACATTGAAAAAGTATCCAAAATTCATGCTGATTTAGTCGAAGGTTACCGCCGTGACTTTGGTAAATACGCGGGTAAGGTCAATGCGAAACTAATTGAATCTGTATTTAATAGCATTCCATCACAACTATCACAGGTTTCCGATGAGTCCGTTAAACGCTTCAAATTTAAAAATGTTCATGAGCGTAAATCGCGTTATAGCGATTTTGAAACCGCAATCCATTGGTTAAAGTGTTGTCGTTTAGCCTTGGCGAATTATCTCATTGAAGGGCAACCGAAATCTCCTCTGGCAGCCTATAAAAAAGAAAATATGGTCAAACTGTTTCTATTTGATGTGGGTCTACTCAATCATATGCTGGGCAGTAGTTATAAGGAGATCAAACAACAAAGCTATGAGTACAAGGGATATGTAGCAGAAAACTTTGTTCAGCAAGAACTCACCGCTATCAATATTGACCCGAGTTACTCATGGAATGATGCCCGTGCTGAAATTGAATTTATTCTGGCAACTGATGAAGGGGATATCGTCCCAATTGAAGTCAAAAGCGGTAAACGCACGCGTGCTAAATCACTAACGTCTTACATTGAAAAGTGTTCACCAAGCAAAACATTCAAATTAACTGGAACACAAGGCTCTTCGATGCTAGAGCAAACCAATATTGTGATGCCCTTGTACTTCACACAGTTTTTGCCTTTAAGGTTGGGATAACTTCTTTTATAGTCTAAATGCACCAAGCCCTACACAAAAAAACTTTATTAATAATCATCGATTGAGTTTGGTAAGGAATGGGATATGTCAGCTTGAAAAGTGGACTTAATTTCCTTCACTACTTGGGTAGTAACTTACTACACTCTTTTAAATCAGCGCATACGACTTTAAAAGCAAAACACACCCTTCTCATGCTGTTAAATACAAGCTTGAGTTTTCATAAGTCTCACGTTTGCATTGTTCTCATCAATTTCGCAATTCATTTCTTAAAAGTTGGTGTTTGTTTTTTAATCAAATTCAATAATTGTTATAATCCTCACTATTCAAATAATAAGGTAAATTTTTAATAAATTTAATTATCTATAATCATTTATATTTTAATTTAAAAAACTTAATACAGAGAACTTAATAATTATTTTTATATTATTAATTATAAACCATGAACTACAACCTTATCTTTTGGTTATATTAGACTTTTTAATAATTAAGGTTAAATTACTATTAAAAACATAAACATGCACCGATTATATTAATATCTGTAGTTTAACTTCATCTAACAACACTACAGTTTTTAAATGAAGCTAGAACAAATCATCCTTTTAAAATATTTCTTACTCTTAAGCATAAAATTAGCTGTTCTATCTGCAAATGAAGGAAAATCTATGAATTGGATGTGACAAATTGGACCGAAATAAAGAAAAAAGAGCTAAGATTACTGTTACAACATCAAATCAGAGCAAAAAAGTGTATGTTTCAGACCTATTTTATGTAGTGTTACAGAAATGAAAAACGACAGTTACATGTTATTTGTTGACTTTTTTGGATGACAGTTACAAGAAATTCTATCGACAGTTACATGTTATTTGTTGATTTTTTAGACGACAGTTACAAGAAAATCTACCGACAGTTACAAGCACGCTCTGTGTATGTTTCAAACCAATCTTAAATTTTATGGTTAAATAATTGCAATTTTTAATATAAATAATTTAAAATAAATAAAAACAAGTATTTTGTTTTTTAATTTTAAATTCAATGTAATAAAATATAACAAATTCATTACATCACAGAGATTAATAAGGATTATTATTGAATTTTTAATCAGTTAATTTTATCAAATTTTGATTTAAATCATAAAATCTTGATGACTATTTGTTAATTATTTTTTAAAACTACTAGATCAATTAAATTCTTCTAAAATTCTTTTAATTTTAAAATAAAAAATGGCAGAGAATGGCACAGAGTTGCCTGCATATGCCCTGTTTTTGCATGTTAGTTGCCTCGGAATGGAATGATTATGGCTAGCTCAAGCGGATCATCAGGGTGACCTTAGGATTCAAATCGATGAAGACAGCTTATGCCATAATTAAAGGCATTGAAGTCATGCGTGCACTACGTAAAGGACAAGCTTCATCATTTTATTATGGTCAGCCTCAGGGTGAGGTGTATCTAGTGAATAGAGTTTTCGGGCTTTAAGTACCTTTTAAAGGGAAAATCATCGTCTCAAATCTCTATTTGTAACAGTGCTTTTAAATCTATTCATTTTTCAATAATCCTCTGCCGTTTATCACGTTTATGGTCGATCTTTAACCTTGTTAAAAATGTACATACCGATCCCTTCAAACTGTCAAATTTAGGTATACATGACATTCAAAGGACTTATCCGATCAATTTTTTTAGATTTAGTGTTATTAAATGTGATCTAAATTTTAAAAATTCTTCCACTTTTTTTTAGTTTTCTGTTATTACATGAAACAATACCGTTGTATTACATTTTGAAATGCTGTGTATGCAGCATTGATCAAAAAGATTCTCTGCTATACTTACTTCACGTGTAGCATCAATGGAGTTTCGAAATGCTCAGAACCACTGAACAGAAAAAAAAATATATTCAAGCGACACGTGCGCAAAACTATCAAGCCAGCCTAAAGCTTGAAGGCATTACAACGACAGCTCAAACAACTCAACAAAGTAAATCTGAAATCTTGAAAAAATATAAGAAGTATTCGCAACCCGAATCTTAGTCAGGTGCATGTATGGATAAATATGGGGAAATGGGTGACAGCCTGTATTGTTACCCTGACACAAATATCCTAAAGAACAAACTCAATATTCGTGATGAACAAATTTTAGAACAAGCTGAACTAGAACTGTCTGGATTGGCAAGTAACTTAATTGAATATGCTGAACCACCTTACGACTTACAATACTTAAAATCAATTCATGCGCAGCTTTTTGGCGACTTATACGACTGGGCAGGAAAGTTAAGACAAATCGATATTTCCAAAGGTGACACCCGTTTTTGTAATTTTTCCCGTATTGAAATTGAAACCAATAAATTACTTAAACCACTTCAAGAAAAAAAGTACTTTCAAGGCTTAGCACCACAACAACTAATTCCTCAACTTGCCGACTTGTATTGTGAGCTTAATGTCATACACCCATTCCGTGAAGGTAATGGACGTACACAACGGATTTACTTTGAGCATCTGATTGCTCATTGTGGTTATGGTATTGATTGGTCTCGCATTGACTCTCAACAACAATGGATTCAAGCCAATATTGAAGGTTTTTATGGTAATTTAAATCCATTAATTCAGATTTTTGAAATATGCTTTATTCAAAATACCTAAAATTTAGGTAGTCGGAACCCACAATCCTTAACGAACCACCATCTTTGCTTCAATCCACTGATTAATTTCCCAAATAAACCAACCAACACAATTCTCTACCTCTCTCACACCCAAAAAATTTATACTGAAAGGCAGATCAAACCCGTCCGAGTTACATATCGCCGCATGCTATATTGAAAGCATTAAGAAAATATCCTCAATATTTATAGGATTTTTAAAATATGAACTACTTTTCGAAGAACCCTTCTAAGTAATGTGACCTAAAAGGAAAAATGAAAATACTGAGATCTCCGTATCAAAAATCAGTCCAAGTACATCCTGATGATTTTCTGCAACCTATATCCAAGGACCATACTTAATTTTCGATGTACTGCGCAACAAAGCTAACCTTAACTACACGATATCTGTAGAATAATTCCATTATTTTGTGTTTTAATTAAATTAATTAATCTTTAGCCCCAATTTAATGGATTTATATTTTACTAAACCCGAAGAAGTTGTGACTCTTTTAGGTGAGCGTTTACGTAAGCAACGACTCTTTCTGGAGATGTCTCAAGCTGAGGTTGCAGCACGTGCAGGCGTCGGTGTAAATACTGTTTCGAACCTTGAAGCGGGGCGAAATGTATCTGTTGAAAATTTAGTCCGTATCGCAATGGTCTTAGGCCGATTAAACGAACTTCAGGAGCTGTTCCAACCACAACTCAACAGTGTAAATGACATTCTACGCTATGAGAGTCAAAGTAAGCGCCACCGTATTAAGAGGAAGGGTTAATGCTCAATAGACTTAATGTTTATTACAACGGTTGGGGGGAATCTTGGTTATGGGGAACACTGATTAGTTCAACTGCCACAACTGGTAGACCCATCATTGCTTTTGAATATAGTCCAGAAGCAATACAGCAAGGTGTAGAGCTCTCTACTTACTTACTCCCTTTAAAAGGTCTACCATTCAGACAGGGTTTTCCTACTCATCAAATGGGATTGCCTGGTCCAGTCTATGATGCCTTGCCAGATGGTTGGGGCATGTTGTTGATGGATCGATATTTCAAAAAAACTGGCTTGAACCCAGCACGAATTGGACCTTTGGAACGGCTGACCTATATTAGTAGTCACGCAATGGGCGCCCTCTCCTTTGAACCTTGTGTTGCTGACATGCAAACCACAGAAAATATCCCCTTACAACAACTGGCGCAGGAAGTTCAAGAAGTACTTAAAGGTGAAGGTGGTGAATTTCTACAGCATTTATTGGTCATGGGTGGCTCCCCTCAAGGTGCCAGACCCAAAGCATTGGTTTACCGAGATCCTGTTAGCCTAGAGTTTTCAACGCAAGTTACTGATCAACACGAAGCCTGGCTAATAAAATTCCCAGCTCAGCAAGAGCATCCTGAAGTCTGCGCCATTGAAGCCGTCTATGCTGAATGTTTACGTCTTTGCGAAATCGAGACTCCAGACACCCATTTTTTTAATTTGCCCAATGGTTTAACGGCTTTTGCTTCTAAACGATTCGACCGTCAAAATGGTATGCGGATTCCAATGCAGAGTTTGGCTGCATATACTGGAGCAGACTATAAAGTTCCAGGTAGCCTAGACTATCGCAATTTTCTTCGGGCAACCTTAATGTGTACGCAAGATGTGCGAGAAAGGATGCATGCTTTTAAACGTGCTGTGTTTAATGTACTTTTCAATAATCGGGATGACCATACCAAGAACTTTTCTTTTCTCATGACACAAAATGGTCAATGGAAATTGGCTCCAGCCTATGACGTGACCTTCTGTGAGGGTCCAGGTGGTTATCATCAAATGGACATTATGGGCGAAGCGCTCAATATTTCCCGAAATGACATACATAAACTCGGGACTTCAGAAGCCAATCTGACCGCTCTAGAAGTCGATGAGATCATCTTGGCCATGCGAGAAATTGCTCTGCAGTTTAGCCAGATTGCGCAGTGCCTTTATCCCAATCAAATTCGAGCATCTACCCTAGAGATGATTCAATCACGGATTCAACAAAATGTTGGTTTTTTAACTAAAACTTAAACAAAAATACTTATTCAGAGCAGCCATAATATTCTTCCTAAAAAAACAAGGAGCCTTATGATGATACGTTTACTCACTCGCTAAATAGAAACGTGCTGCTTTGAACAGTTAAACATTTAGGTAGGATAATAGAAAACTGGTCCGGCTATTATCACAGTAGTTAGGCTAAAACCAAGAAGTAATGCGTCAAATTAGTAAACGATAAATAGTCAAAAAAGATTTTTTCAAGTCAGGTTAATGAGATGAATGTGAGAATTACTGTCCTAGATAAATTTACAGAAATTGACCAGTCTACTAACCAGATTGTAATTTGAATTACAATAGTTAGTGAAAATGTCTGCTTTTAAATATTTGCTTAACATAACCAAAACTATCTAGAAGATATTGATTTTAAAATCAATTGGTTGAGTATATTTTTTCATGATTAAGATTGGTTTTACCCAGAATCACATTGAGCAATGACACGCTAATAATCAACATTATCCCAAATATCTGCGCATTGGAAAGCTGTACATTGGCGAACAGGCTGGCAAGAATGACTGCTGTCAATGGTTCAAAAATAGTATAAATAGAAGCTTGCGATGCTTTTAAATACTTCAGTCCATAGGTATATAAAGCAAAAGGTAATAACGTGCCAAACACAACTAATAAGATACAGGCAATCACAATATTGAAGTCTAAATTCGAGACCAGACTTTCAATTTCTTGGAAGTGAATAAAGGGAAAAATCGCAAGCGCACTGACCATCATTGAACTGAACAGTAAAAAAGTCGGGCTATAGTGATCAATAATATCTTTACCAATCACCCCATAAGCAGCATAACAAATGCCCGAGGCTAAACCAAATAGCACCCCCGTCATATTGAGTTGATTATCACCAAGCATCATACATGCAACACCACTCACAGCCACAAAAGTAAGCATAATTGACTTTAACTTTATTTGCTCTTTCAAAAAAATAAAAGAAAGTACCACACTCCAAATAGGAGCGGTATAAAGCAATGCTACTGCTATAGCTGGTCCAACATGTTGTACAGCATTAAAATAACAGAAAGTCATTCCAAGCATACCTAGTAATGATTGAATGACCAATTTAGGAATATCTTTAAATTGCAGTGTTCGTAGAACCTTATAAAGAAAAGGTAAAAAAGCCAATAAACAAATAAATGTACCGACAATCCGTAATCCTGTTACTGAACTATTACTCACGCCTGCATTTGCCAATTGGGTACTGGCAATGCCTAAAGTCCCCCAACCTATTGCCCCCATAATTACCAATAAAGCACCAAACCATTGTGATTGTGTATTCATACTTTTGTTCCCTACAACGAGTTTACAAAGGTCTCATCCAAGAGGATTAGACCGTGACAAGTTTCGCTTTATTGCTCTGAACCAATACGCTCATGCTAAATAAGGCAATCACAATTAAAATAAAGGCTGGTGCTAAAGTACTACCTGTACTGTGAATCAACCATGTTGCAAATAGTGGAATCGTACCGCCCAGCAATGCATTCGCTGTATTAAAACTAAATGCAAAACCGGTATAACGCACATGCACAGGGAAAAGTTCAGTGAGGTATGCAGGCAAACTGCCATCATTCATCGCAAGTAGGCTACAGAAAACCAATTGAATGATGATCATGCCAATAAATGATGTACCAGATAAGAAATAGAACAATGGGAAAGTTAAAATTATAAAGCCTATACATGCCATAGCTAACATTTTATTACGGCCAATACGGTCAGAATATTTACCCATCATAAATACAATGCCGATGTAAAATGCTAAAGAAATAGCCCCAGAAATAAAAGATTCGGTTTTATTTACCCCCAACTCAGTTGACAAATAATTTGGCATGTAGCTAAAAATTAAGTAGAAGGCAGTAGCATTTAACGATGCTATTGCAAACGCTTTAAATAATGGCTGACGGTATTCTGTAAATAATGCTTTAATCGGGAAAGTTTCTTTCTGACTTGTTTTTTGATGTGCCACAAATTCGGGGGTATCTTCAAGTTTGAGACGAATGAAACGACCAATTAAACCCAGTGGTGCAGCCAATAAGAATGGTATTCTCCAGCCGTATTCATATAAAAATGATTCTGACATCCATGCAAACATCGCAGCTGACATCAATGAACCTAACAATAAACCTGCCGCTGTACTGGCCGGCACTAAGCTGGTATATAAGCCCTTTTTATTTTTAGGTGCGTATTCAGCTAAAAAATTTGATGCACCAGCATATTCACCTGAAGCAGAAAAACCTTGAATCATCCGAAAGAAAAGCAATAAAAGCGGTGCAAATATTCCAATAGAAGCATAATTCGGTAAGAGCGCAATACACATAGTTGCCAACGTCATAATCATAATTGACCAAGACAGTGCATGTTTTCGCCCGTATTTATCACCAATATATCCCCAGAAAATTCCACCAAAAGGCCGAACAATAAAGGACAATGCAAAGATGGCGTAGGTTGACATTAATGCAACTATAGGATCACTGCTTGGAAAGAAAACCAAAGCAATCACAGTGGCTAAAAAACCATAAGCCGCATAATCAAACCATTCGACAAAGTTACCAATAAAACTCGCAGTGGCAACACGTTTTAAAGTGTTTTGATCAGATTTAGCTTTTTCATTCATATTATTTTCTCCACCAAAAAAGGCATCCCGATTTGGGATGCCTTGTGACTTATGCCTTGATAATGTTGTGCTCAGGGCCATAAGGGAATTTAGTGATATTTTCAGTGCCTGATTCAGTCACCACCAAAATGTCGTGTTCACGATAACCGCCCGCACCTGCCATACCTTGTGGCAACATAAGCATTGGCTCCATTGAAATCACCATTCCAGATTCAATCACGGTATCGATATCTTCTCGAAGCTCTAAACCTGCTTCACGACCATAGTAGTGGGAAAGTACGCCGAATGAATGCCCATAGCCAAAAGTACGGTATTGAAGCAAACCTTCTTCACGGTAAATTTCATTTAATTCATTAGCAATATCACAGCACCGCGCACCAGGTTGAATCAGTTTCAAACCTGCCTCATGCACTTTGACATTGGCTTGCCAAATTTTTAACGAAGCATCATCACAATGACCAAAGAACTGAGTCCGTTCAAGTGCAGTGTAATAACCCGCGATCATTGAAAAGCAGTTCAAACTTAAGATATCGCCTTTTTGCACTTGACGAGTAGTCACAGGGTTGTGTGCCCCATCAGTGTTAATGCCTGATTGGAACCAAGTCCAAGTATCCATTAATTCTGAATGCGGGAAACGTTTAGCAATTTCACGCACCATCGCTTGTGTCGATGCCAACGCGACTTCGTGCTCGTGCACTCCTTCTTCGACAGCCGCTGTTAAGGCAAAACCGCCAATATCACATACTGCTGCACCATGTTTAATGTGCGCAATTTCTTCTAGAGATTTCACCATACGCAGCTTCATACAAGCAGCACTAATATCGACAAATTCAACATTTGGCAAGAATGCTTTCAGCTTGTTTAATCGCTCAATCGGCAGATGATCAAACTCAACCCCTACACGACCTTTGTTGGGAATTTCTTGTGCAACAGCACGGAAATAGTTATCACGCTGCCAATCGGTATAGACCACATTGTAGTCACCTACTGTACGACGCCAAGGTTGACCACCATCAATATTGGCAGAAATACTCACCACCTTTTGATCTGTAACTACTACACCAAAAAAGCGACCAAATGAGCAATACAGGAAATCAACGTAATAGTTGATGTTATGCATAGAGCTGAATAAAACTGAATCAACTTGTTGATCCGCCATCATTTGACGTAATTTTCTATGACGATTTTCATATTCTTCTTTTGAGAATGTTGATTGTACCTTTTCACCATTTTCAATTGTTAAAAGTGCAGGCAACGAGTCTTGGTGAACCTTCGCTTGGATATTCATAGTGGATACCTTAGGGGGTAAGTGTTGGTATGAATTAAGCTTAGGTATTTTTTTAGAGTGTTTATTTTCAAAAACCGCTAAAAAGTTGTCAGAATACGACAAATCAAGAGGCCAGTTCCAAAATGCCACGTTCATTTTTTGGCGAATAACCAAAAAGATTTTTGTAAGCTTTATTAAAACTTGATGCATTAGCAAAGCCACAAGCCAATGCTACATTCGACACGCTCATGCTAGACTGTTTTAATAAATTCTGCGCGTGGGTTAAGCGCATCTTTGAATAATATTCTTTGGGTGAACAACTAAAATGCATTTGAAACAACCTTTCCAATGTTCGTGTTCTACTATGAATCAACTGACAAATTTCTAAGATATTTAAAGGTTCATTAATGTTATTTTCCATTAAACGGAGAGCTTCTTTTACTGCTGGCTGAATACTATTTCTCTGATTTGGGATAGGTTGATGTTGAATATCAGTATTTTCACGTACATGATGCACAATAAATTGTTCACAAATTCTTTTAGCCAAACTGGCACCGTAATGCTGCTCTACAAGCTGTGAACACATATCAATCGAAGCAAGCCCACCCGAGCAGGTATACCTCATCCGATCCAGACTAAAAATATACGAATTAAAATGGACCTGAGGAAACTCCTCTTGTGCTGCCAAAGAATTCTCCCAATGTAAACTGGCCTGATAACCATCAAGTAAACCAGCACTCGCCAATACATATGCCCCAGTGCAAATTCCACCTAGAGCAATATTGGCTTGATCCAAACGTTTTAAGAATGTTTTATGCGTCAGAGTGTTCAATTTAAAGAGCTGAAAACCACCACACACAAATACAATATCCATTGAAAGAAGATGTAGCATTTGACAGGTATGTTGTATCTGTAAACCATTACTGGCACAAGTATGATGCCCCTCTAGACCCGTTACATTCCATTGATATAAATGTTTTTTTTCAACGTAATTTGCCATGCGAAAAACTTCAATGGCATTTGAAAATGCAATCATTGAAAATCCATCGAGAAGCAAAAAACCTACCCGCTTTGCCTGAAAAGGAGTTTTCACTATAGAAATCGCTTTAAACCTAATTACGTTCTATAGCAAATTGTGTACCAAGTTTAATTTTTCTGTTAATTACTCATTGGACTGCTCGCAGTCCACTAAATTATTTCCTTCACTCTTCGAGTTTCTATGTCAGTTATCTGTCCACTTATTCCAATGATGATGAGGATTGAAGCATTGACTTAGATCACCAGTGCTCAGTGCTATGGTCATCGTGTTTTATCGCTAGAGCGCCTCAACTTATTAAAATGACGTAACTTACATAACTTATGCTTCCTATTTAAGTGACGTAAGTTATAGCACACCTTGTCAGGAATTTGTCTATTTATTCCAAAGGTGATGAGGATTGAAGCATTGACTTAGATCACCAGTGCTCAGTGCTATGGTCATCGTGTAGCTTTTATCGCTAGAGCGCCTCAACTTATTAAAATGACGTAACCTACATAACTTATGCTTCCTATTTAAGTGACGTAAGTTATAGCACACCTTGTCAGGAATTTGTCTATTTATTCCAAAGGTGATGAGGATTGCAACATTGACTTAGATCACCAGTGCTCAGTACTACGGTCATCATGTAGCTTTTATCGCTTTAGCACCTTAACTTATTTAAGTAGCGTAACTTGCATAACTTATGCATCCTATTTAAGTGACGTAAGTTATAGGGCACTGTTGCAAATGTAGATTAAAGTCGATGATTTTACATTTAAAAAAGTACTTAAAGACCGAAAACTCTATTTACTAGGTAGACTTCACCTTGAGGTTGACCAGCATAAAATAATGATGCCTTCCCTTTCCGTAATGCACGTATCACTTCAATACCTTTGATTGTGGCATAAGCCGTCTTCATCAATTTGAATCCTAAGGTCGCCTTGATAATTCGCTTTAAGCTTTAACTTGCTATGATCACATTCGCTTACGTTATTTTTGTTTTTAATCTGCCTGTGCTCAAGGTCTAGCGGACATTTTCCTTCGTGTTTTAGCCGTGACAAAGCACATCCATATATGGGGGATTTGTCCGTATTGATCACTTGTGGCATCTTCCATTTCTTCACATTATTAAAAATTTTACCAAGAAAACAATAGGCTGATTTGGTATTACGTCTAGATGAAAGATAAAAATCAATGGTATAGCCATATTGATCGACTGCACGATACAGATAAGACCATTGTCCATTCACTTTTAGATAAGTTTCATCAATATGCAATGAGCTTAACTCTTTAGGATTATGCCAATACCATCGTATATCCCAGAGAATGATTTCACCTTGAAAAGGTCTACCATAGAAAGGATTCATATAATGAACTTTTAGCTAAATGGGTATTTACCTTATCATCTATAGCTATTTGTAACAGTGACGTAATAAAAAGTAAGCGCATGGCTTACTTTTTACTTCGTCAATGTTATTAATACTGCAGCTGACCAGGAACCCAGTTGGTACCCGCTAATGGAACACGAGCCATTGCTGCTGCTTCTACAGTTAATGCCACTAAATCTTCAGGGTCAAGGTTATGCAAGTGAGATTTGCCACAAGCACGCGCCATGGTCTGCGCTTCCAGTACCAGCACACGTAGATAGTTAGCCAAGTGACGTCCACCTTCAATCGGATCTAGATTTTTAGACAACTCTGGATCTTGTGTGGTAATCCCTGCTGGGTCACGACCATTTTGCCAATCATCATAATAACCTGATGCAGAACCGATTTTTTTAAGTTCATCGTTCAAGCGTGGATGGTTATCGCCTAATGCAATCAGAGCCGCGGTACCAATCGCTACTGCATCGGCACCCAGTGCCATTGCTTTTGCAACATCAGCACCAGTACGAATACCGCCTGACACAATAAGCTGCACTTTACGATGCATGCCCATTTCTTGCAGTGCCTGAATCGCTTGAGGAATAGCAGATAAAATTGGAATACCGACATGCTCAATAAATACTTCTTGAGTTGCAGCAGTACCACCTTGCATACCATCTAATACAATCACATCAGCCCCTGCTTTCACTGCAAGTTTGACATCATAGTACGGACGACTCGCCCCGATTTTGACATAAATCGGTTTTTCCCAATCAGTGATTTCACGGATTTCGGCAATTTTAATGGCTAAGTCATCTGGACCAGTCCAGTCAGGATGACGACATGCACTACGTTGATCGACACCCACTGGTAGCGTACGCATACCCGCAACACGCTCAGTGACTTTCATACCCAGAAGCATACCACCACCACCAGGTTTTGCGCCTTGACCCAATACAATTTCAATCGCATCTGCTTTGCGTAAATCGTCAGGGTTCATACCGTAACGTGAAGGAAGATATTGGTACACTAATGTTTCAGAGTGACCGCGCTCTTCTGGTGTCATACCACCATCACCTGTCGTTGTCGATGTCCCCACCATAGAGGCGCCACGACCGAGTGATTCTTTAGCATTGGCAGACAATGCACCGAAGCTCATGCCCGCAATGGTCACTGGAATTTTCAAATGAATTGGCTTTTTCGCAAAACGTGTGCCCAACACCACATCGGTACCGCATTTTTCACGATAACCTTCTAATGGGTAACGTGACATACTCGCACCCAAAAGCAGTAAATCATCAAAGTGTGGTAAATGGCGTTTAGTACCGCCACCACGAATATCATAGATCCCTGTTGCAGCTGCACGTTGAATTTCTTGAATCGTCAAACGATCAAACGTAGCGGATTCACGTAATACTGGCTCAAATGTAGTAGTCGCTTGTGTCATGATAATATCTCCAAATACGTTTAATTCTTAGTAAGCAGATGCATTGTCTACTTTGAAGTTATAAAGTTGGCGTGCTGAGCCATAGCGTTTAAATGCCGCTGCATCTTCATTAAAGCCTGCTTTCGCCAGTAATTCTGTTAACTCAGCAATATGTTCAGCACGCATTTCTTTTTCGATGCAATCTGAACCCAGTGATTTGACTGTGCCTTTCACATAAATACGGGTTTCGTAAAGTGAATCACCCAGTGCATCACCTGCATCTCCGCACACCACCAAGCGCCCTGCTTGACCCATGAAACAGCTCATGTGACCGATACTACCGCCAACCACAATATCTACACCTTTCATGGAGATACCACAGCGAGCACCTGCATCACCTTCAATCACTAGCAAACCACCATGTGCAGTTGCGCCAGCCGCTTGTGATGCATTGCCTTTAATATGTACCGAACCTGACATCATATTTTCTGCAACACCGACACCGACATTTCCATTGACCACGATGTCTGCTTCTTGGTTCATGCCTGCACAGTAGTAGCCCGCATGTCCATCAATGGTGACTTGAACTGGCGCTTTAATCCCCACGGCAATGTTATGTTGACCCGCTGGATTTTTGACTGTCCAAGTTGTAACTTCTTCAACAATTTCCGCAGTATGTAATGCCTGATTCAGCTCACGAATCGTATCCACGCTCAAATCATAAGTATCTTTAAAAATGCTGGAAGTCATTTTTTCTGCTAGTACTGTGCTATTCATATTTTTGCTCCAATTTTTCGGTTAACTTATGCTGCTGCGCTGCTATTGGTTGAAGAACGTTCCCAAACATATAAAGTTGCTGGCTCTGGCTCCCACACTTTGGCTTTATCAATATTTGGTAAAGAGGCTAAAGCTTGATATTCAGATGCCATGGCAACGTAATCATCCGTTTCAGCCAAAACTGCAGGTTTACAAGCAATCGGATCACGAATTACCGCGAAGCCATCACGTGTGCCAATGGCAAAAGTAAAGAAACCATCCAAGTCATCCAGTGCATGATTTAAAGCTTGCTCAAGGTTGTCTCCTTGCTGTAAACGCCAAGTCAGGTAGCCCGCCGCAACTTCGGTATCGTTATCTGTTTCAAAGTGAATGCCTTCACGTTTTAATTCTTGGCGTAAACGGGCATGGTTTGATAATGAACCGTTATGTACAAGACAAAGATCTGCACCTGTTGAGAATGGATGGCTGCCTTCCATGGTCACAGCACTTTCAGTCGCCATACGCGTGTGCCCGATAATGTGACTGCCTTTCATATTCGCCAAGCCAAAGCGTTCAGAAATTTCAACAGGAAGTCCCATGCCTTTTAAAATTTCAATGCTTTGACCTACGCTCATAATTTTCAGTTCAGGTGCAAGTTCAGTAATGGCAGCACGAACAGTCGCTTCATCTGCTTCAACCTTTAACACCGCCGCAGTTGCATTTTGGAACCAATCAAAACCTGTACCGAGATTTGCTTGTAATTTTTCTGCAAAGCCTTGCCAATTAAAGCTTTCATCCGTAGTCTGCAAGGTCAATTTGACCCAGCCATCTTGTACTTCATCACCATAAATGGCGAAGCCTGCACTATCTGGACCACGACCCGTCATAGCTTCTAACATTGGTTCAAATAACTTGCCTAGTTGTGATTCAAGCGCAGGGTTTTTAAGATATAAACCAACAATTCCGCACATAAGATTTCTCCGAAAATTTAATATTTAATGTGTTTATTTCAGTTGAATTAGAAGAACTCGGTATAACGCTTGATTTCCCAGTCAGACACATGTCGACTGTATTCCACCCATTCCATGCTTTTTTGATCGATGAATTCATCCACGATTTCCGTACCCAATTTTTCACGGAACAGTGGATTAGCTTTCAATGCATCAACCGCTTCTTTGAGTGACTGCGGTAAAGTTTCAATGCCACGTGCGGCAATCTCTTCAAAACTAAGCTTGTAGAGATTTTCATTACATGCTGCGGGTGGCATTAACTCACGTTCAATCCCATCCAAGCCTGCCGCAATAATGGCCGCTGAAACCAAGTAAGGATTACAGCCGGCATCTGGAAGCCGTAATTCAATACGACCATACGGAATACGGACCATAGCTGAACGGTTATTAGAACCATAAGCAATGAAGGCAGGTGCCCATGTCGCACCTGAGAGTGAACGACCGACCACAAGGCGTTTATAAGAGTTCACGGTTGGCGCACAGAAGGCACACAGTGCTGGGCCATGTTCAAGTAAACCTGCAATGAAGTGATAAGCCATTTTAGATAAGCCCATACCACTTGGGTCACTCGGGTCATGGAACAGATTGCTGGATTCTTCACTGCCAATCGACAAGTGGAAGTGCATACCGTTGCCCGCACGTTTCGGATCTGGTTTTGGCATAAACGAACAGATCATGCCTAAATCATTGGCGATTTCCCCTGCTGCCATGCGGAAGAAAGTGAACATGTCTGCCGAATTCATGGCATCGCTGTAGGTATAGTTAATTTCAAACTGGCCATTGGCATCTTCATGGTCAATCTGATAAATGTCGAAACCCACAGGAATTAAAGCTTCGGTTAATCGCTCCAAAAACTCACGTGAGCGCGATAAGCCTTTATAGTCATAACAAGGTTTATCGAGGTTGTCTGAATCATCGACCATTTTTAGTGAACCATCTTCAGCACGGCGGAACAGGCTGAATTCAGGTTCTAAGCCAGTATTTAGTGTCCAACCTTTCGCACTTAAACGCTCGACTTGTTTACGTAATACAAAACGTGAATCATAAGGATGTGGCTGACCATTGACATAACCTTCGCACACCACACGACCATAACCGGGTTGCCATGGTACTGGAGATAACGTCGACAAATCACCTTTCACCATAAAGTCTGGTCCATGCGGTTGCATGCCCATGCCTGAAATTGCAAAACCCGCGAAACCCACACCATCTTTTTCTATTGCTTTTAAACCCGAAATTGGGACTGATTTGGTTTTCGCAGCACCATGAATATCGACAAACTGCGCTAACACATATTTTAAATTATGTTGATCAATGACCTGCTGTACTTCTGGTCGGTATATTGTTTTATTGATCAGTTTATGCTGATCAAACATCTCTTCTACGGCCTGCTGCAACATGATTGACATACTCCTAACATGACAATAATGGTATTTGGCTCGAAAAATGCATCGTATTCAATTCACGATTCAGTTTTCAAAATAAGAAACTTTCTTTCCTAATAAGAAAGCAATTCCCTTGCCAACTTTTATAAATCTGTCTTTTTTTATATTTGGAGGTCGATTTGCTTTTATTCCTGTAAAGAATATATATTTCCTATCATTATTTTTTAATTTTCTTCTATACAATTTTCGTATTAAGTAAAATTATGAAACAAAAGTGATCATATTAAGTGCAGAGTTGACCCAGAATGAGACAAACTAAAAATAGCTTGAAGTTAGAACAGTACATTGGCATCCAAATTAAACGTCATCGGCAAGAACAAGGCTTAAAACTTTCCGAAGTGGCACAAATGGCAAATATCAGTCAGGGCATGCTGAGCAAGATCGAAAATGCCCAAGTATCGACCAGCCTAGATACATTAATTCGTTTATGTGAGGTTCTAGGGATTTCCGTATCAACTTTATTTAGCCAATACGACCAACATGAAAGTAATGCTATGTTAGTTCGCTCTGGGGAAGGCATGGAGGTTGTGCGTCGCGGGACTGAAAAAGGACATACCTATCATTTACTCACGCATTCTCGTGGCCCACGCAAAAACCTTGAAGCCTATTTAGTGAGTATGGATGATGCAAGTGAGGAATTCCCCACCTTTGCACATCCTGGTACTGAAATGTTGTATTTAGTTGAAGGTGAAATGGAGTATAGACATGGGGATGAAGTATTTCACATGCAGCCTGGTGACTGTCTCACCTTCGAAGGTGAAATTCCACATGGACCAGGAAAACTAATTAAAGTGCCTATCCGCTTACTCTCAGTCATGAATTATGCACACAGTGAAGAATAGTGCTCCATCGACTTAAATCTGCACACTTTGCTACACATAGCTGACCCGATATATGATCAGGTCAGCCTATTGCATCAACATTCAAATCAAACACCACAACCTAATAAAAACAATACTTTAATATTAAAACAACCCTTACTTTGAGCACTCTTTTTCGCTCAATAAAACATCATGGTACAAGATTTGCTTTAACCAAAATGAAATTAATATTCTCTTTAGGAATACAAGAGCTTCTATCTCTTCCAGCTTTTTGTAGCCCGAACCTATTTATATCTTTCATTATTTGGGGAGTTCTTCATGACCTCTGATACGTTTAAAAAACTATTACCCTGTTTGCTGTTACTCATGCCGACCCTCGCATTTGCGGAAGATACGCCATTTGATGCTGCATCAACCGTATGGATTATGGTGTCTGCCATCCTCGTGCTGATTATGTTTATTCCAGGACTAGCCTTGTTTTATGGCGGAATGGTACGCGCGAAAAATGTCCTCTCCATCTTCTCCCAGTTCTTTGCTATTGCAGGCGTTTCTGGCATTTTATGGATCGCATTTGTCTATAGCTTTGTTGCCGATACCACCAACATGTCGGAAGGTGTATTAAACCTCAACAGTTTCGTCGGTGGTTTTGATAAAGCCTTTCTATTAGGAATTACAGACCAAACCTTAATTGCAGGTGTACCTGAATTTGTACTGTGCGTTTTCGGCTTAACCTTTGCCATGATTACGCCTTGTATCGCTGTGGGTGGTTTTGCAGAACGAATGAAATTTGGTGCAGTTGTGCTGTTTGGTGCACTTTGGCTGATTTTGGTTTACGGTCCTTTGGCACATATGGTCTGGGGTGGTCCGGGTGCAATTATGCACAATTGGGGCGTCCTTGATTTTGCTGGTGGGACTGCCGTACATATTAATTCAGGGGTTGCGGCTCTCGTAGGTGCATTAATCTTAGGTAAACGTCATGGTTGGCCAACGACACCTATGCCTCCGCATAACTTGGTTTATACTATGATTGGTGCGGCTTTATTATGGGCAGGATGGTTTGGCTTTAATGTCGGTTCTGCCCTTTCAGCCAATACCACTGCTGGTTTGGTTTTAATGACCACCATGATTGCAACCTGTGGGGGCATTGTAGGTTGGATGGTGATTGAAAAAATCATGACCAAACACGTGACTTCATTGGGTTTAGCCTCTGGTGTGATTGCGGGTCTTGTCGGCATTACGCCTGCTGCTGCTTATGTCGGTGCACTGGGTGCCATCGCAATTGGATTCATCACCAGTGTTTGCTGTTTCTTTGCAGTTACAGGCTTAAAGCGAAAATTCGGTTTTGATGATGCACTGGACGTTTTTGCCTTACATGGGATTGGCGGTATGGTCGGTGCCATTCTGACTGGCATTTTTTGTATTCCTGCACTCGGCGGTTATGTTGAAAATGTAAATGTTGGTCAACAGTTAATTGCGCAAATCGCAGGGATTCTACTGACAGTAGTTTATTGCGGCTTTTTCACTTGGTTGATTTTTAAAATTATTGATAAAACCATTGGACTACGTGCTTCCAATGAACAAGAGCAAATTGGGTTGGATATTAGCAACCACAATGAACGTGCTTATAATTAAACACGGTATTGCATAAAAAAAGAGAGCGATAGGCTCTCTTTTTTTCATCTGTATGTTTTTATTCTGTTTGATACGATTGATTCGATTTGTAATGCCTTACTCTACACCCTCATAAAATATCATTGTGTATCTACCTCATTAGGAACTTGCTTTTCCCGCATGGCACGTTAAACGCCATATGGATACGAACTTTGATCCTCCTCACACCATCATCACAGAAAACGTATGGAGATCGTCAGACTTATGCGTGAAGAATTAAGTTATTACTTGATGAGTTAAATGGCTTTCAAAAAGATGTTCTTAAAACCACAAGGCACTTATAAAAACAAGAAAATGCTAGCGGAATTAATCATGGGAGAACTTTCAGAACATGATTCATTCCGCAATTGAAGATAAAGATAAAATCACTCATCTTTAATTTGCGTATGGCACGATCTTTTTAAGGTGCAATACACATCCGATTTAAAATAAATACATAAATTATCGTACGAAAAAAAGCCGTTAAATTGAGCAGAATTCAATCTAACGGCTGTTTCAATTTTTCATCATCCAAAGATGAATCCAAATAAAACCAATAAGGAAAAGGCGTTTGCGATTAACCTTTTGCAGTACGTTTCAATTTTTGCGGATCATCAAATGGTAGTGTATGCGTGATGGCATCAACTTCTAAGCTACCTTTAATCTGCACAGATCGGTCAGCTACGGCATAAGGTACATCCATCCGTGCCAAAGCTACAGATGTTTTGGTCAGCGGCGAATACATGCCACAAGTAATCACCCCAACTTTTTGATCACCATCCCAAACTGTATCGCCCATTTGAGCCGCTTGATCGCCTTCAAGCTTAATCCCAAAAATTTTGAAGCGTTCTTTACCCTTTAAACGGCGATGTTCATAGCATCCACGGAACTCGCCTTTGGTTGGAGATACGGTGAAATCCAAGCCCAACTCCCACAAAGTATCCCCTGATTTATCATTTTCGAATGGGAAATATTCTGAGTTGTCATACGGGAAGAAGAGTAAGTAGCTTTCTGTACGTAACCAATCCAAAGTTACAAATGAACTTGCCACAATGCCAAAAGGTACGCCTTTTTCCAGAATCGTATCCCAAATTAACGGTGCATCCATGGCTTTACAGAAAATCTCATAGCCACGTTCTCCCGTATAACCTGTACGTGAAATCATGACTGGACAGCCAAATAATCGGGTTTGAATATGATGGAAATAAGGTAAGTCACGAATACCTGGTACATGCTCCGCCAAGAAATCAACAGCCACGGGACCTTGTAAGGAAAGATCATGTAAATCATCATCAAATAACACCGCAACTTGACGCCCTGTGGCTGAACGAATCAACATTTCCAAGCCGATGCCCGTACCATGCACCACCATAAATGAATTCGGACCTGTGCGATAAATTACGCAGTCATCGACAAACTTGCCTTCTTCATTCAGCATGGTGGCATAAGCCGATTTGCCCGGATACAATTTGGAAATATCACGCGAGGTCGCATATTCCAATAAACTCTCAGCATGTGGACCCACGTAATGCACCTTTTTTAGACCAGATACATCCATCAAACCCGCTTTGGTTCGAATCGCAGTATAGTGATCTGCCGTATCACTATGATAAGTCCATGCTGTGCCCATACCATTCCAGTCTTCGAGCTGTGCCCCTAACTGACGGTGACGTTCTGCCAATGCTGAAATACGCCATGAATTTCCCATAATCTCGTTCCTTTATAGATTTAAAATAATAAATAGAAATAATCTGTTATTGATCGAATTGACTAAGCCATTGCACCAAAGGTTCACGATAACGACTGATGCCTTTGTATTCCGCAATGGATTCAGGTAAATCGCGGATCACACGATGCAAGCGTTTTGCCCATGCTGGATTTTGGGTCAGATCATTCAGGCTAATCAGATAAGTGCGAATACTGAACAACAAGGCATTGCTACGCGGTAAACGTGGCATAAATTGCAATTCAACGCGTAAATGCACCAACTCGCCTGCATTTTCTGCGGTGACCAAACCACGTTCATGCCCCCATAAATGATAGGTTTCTGATGAGGTATCCATACGTGGGTTAATGGTCATGGTCCAATTCAGACGGCGATACGGTTGCCCAACTTGAATATTGAGCAAAAATTTAAGTGCCCGTTCAAACACGCCCAGATCATGAGCCACTTTAGGTACAGGTGCATGCCATTGCTTAAAACTCATGCCTGCATCAAAATTCAGCGACCAATCGGCAGGACCCGTGATCATGCCAGTATCCATGAATAAATCCCCTTCACGCTGATCCAGCAAGGCAATGTCACCTTGGATTTGACGCGAGATATATTCAAATGGATGCATCGGTAAGCTCGAAACATCACCAAACTCAAAAGTGGTATCAATTTGTAGGGCTTTGTTCACCCAGCGCCAAGTTTTACCGTTACGCTCTAATTGAAATAGTTTTGGATAATCCTGCGATAAATGCTCCATCGCCATTTCTAAAAAGTCCCAAGAGGCTTGCAGCATATGCGGCTGAATGATGCAACGTTTTTGGTCATTTGCCAGTGTCATGGCGCGTTCTTGCACTTCTGTCAAATAATGCTCATCAATATCGAACCAGTGTTCAAACACCGTGCTGGATTTGGAAATCGCAGGTTCAATATTGACTGAATACATGTATTGATCTTCAGGAAATGGAAATGGAAAGCGTGCTATCGCTTTGGCACTGTTGTGATAACTGAAGTCACCATGCATGCGTTCATCAGGATTAAATTGAATGGTCATTGTGTTCTCCTGAATTACAAATCAAGTTCTATACGACAGCCTTGTTTCGCGCGGGACACGCAAGGCATTAATAAATGTTCACGTTCTTGTGGCGATAAGAAATGATCATGATGCTCCACTTCGCCATGCTGATACTTCACGGCGCACTGACCGCAAACACCCCCACGGCACAGGCTAGGCACCTCTATGTCATTTTTTTCCAGTGCTTCAAGCAAGCTGTAATCACTTGGGACTTCAATACTTTTTTGGCTCTTGCTGAGATATGCCTGAAATGCTGTTCCTGCTGCGGGTGAACTAAATGCTTCCCAATGCACCCGATGTTGAGACCAACCCAGTTGCTGTGCGGTATCGAGTACCTCTTGAATCAAACGGTCTGGTCCACAAACATAGACATGAGTGTGCAAATCTTGTGCTTTTAATAGGTCATACACATTCAATCGTTTTGCGGTTCGGTCTGAATAGACATGCAACTGCGTCGGAAACAACTGATTCAACGTAGGCTCATAGGCATTACTGAGCTGATCACGGCAGGCATAATGCAGTTCAAAACTGCTATTGGCATGCATAATTTGATGGATATGCGACATAAATGGTGTAATGCCTATTCCACCCGCAATAAAGACATGATGCTGGGCTTGAGAATGTAATGAGAATAGATTTAACGGTGCGGAAATTTTTAGAATATCCCCTTCCTGTACCTGTTCATGTAAAAAGCGCGAACCACCACGAGACTGTTCCTGTAAACGGACCGCAATCTGATACCGTTGTGTGTTATACGGATCGCTCAATAAAGAATAGGCATTGCGCAAAATACGGTCTTGTAGTGGCAATTGCACAACAATGTGGCTGCCTGAAGAAAATGGCAATAAGGGCTGATTCACCGCTTCCAAACTAAATTCACGAATGACAGGGGTCAGTTGCTGAATTTGAGCCACTTTGACTGAGATTAAATTGTTCATGCGGCATCTCCATGCGGATAATCGGCATCGGCACACACGCCCATATAAGCACCCAAACGGCGTGAGAAATGACTACGTACCAACAAATGCACACCGCATTGTTCACAATCACAGTAATCCTGCTGTGAATGCAATTGCTGATGACCACAGTGCACGCAATAAACTTGACGTGGACCAGTACTTGAGATCAAACTGATTTCATCTTGCATGAGACCTGTCGCTAACAAGGTTTGCATCACGCGCCAGATGAAAGCTTCATCCCCGAAAACCACCGCATGCCACCCTGTAGTCGCATGTTGCATGCGTTGCTGAATACGCTGTAAATACTGGTTGAGATCGGTATCTGCATTTGGCATTTCCGCCAAAATTAAAAGATTGCTCTGATCTTCAAATGCTAATTTCTGTAAAAGCAATTGTGCATCGGCATGTTGGGTATGCTGAAATAAAAATAAAGTCGAACCAGACTGAAACTGCAGTGCTGTTGCTGCTTGATAAATCGGGGTACTGTTCATTGGATCTTGCATGACAATATCCTTTTTTTTTAAATTAATATAATCAAATATTTAAATTATTTTATGAGTCATCACAATTCCCTTTAAAGCATACCTCTAAAGGGGTAAACAGCTGGTTGGGATTAAACTAAACTGCTCATAAATAAAAAAATGTTGTGGAGGGACACGATTCTCCACAACATTAATTTTCATCAGCATAGTTCTTATTTTTATCTTGCGCTGAATGACATTAGCCGACTTTTCGGGTGAATGCTGAAGGTGGTTCAACTTGTAAATAGGCTTCAAGCGAATCATCCAAAGCTTCTAACCATGTGGTATGGTGAGGCTCTGCCATGGTGCCTGTCATCAGTGATTTATAGGTATGATCCCTAAAGGTCATGATGTTTTCTTTCTTATGCTTTTTCCATTCTAAAAAGGTCTGTCGTACCCCTTCAATATTAAAGGTCGGGTAATCTGTCGCCTCTATGAGCTGCATAATATAGTCACCCTGGAACTTAAACATTGCCGCAGCATCTTCAAGGGTCTGCTCTTCATCATGCCATTGCTGGGTGTCTGCCAGCATCTGTTCATAACTCGGTAATGCAATTTTACCTAAGATGATATCCCGTACATACCAAGCCTGCGCATCAAACATATTGAAGGAATACCATTGGTCTTGCATGCCCAGATAAAATAATTTTGGATTTTTTTCCCACGCCACGCCCTTATATAAACCCAATGGATAAAGAATATTATTGGTTTTTAAGCGTAAGGATTCGTCAATAAAGGGAAAACTATGGATATAACCCGTACATAAAATAATGGCATCGACCTGTGCAGAACTACCATCTGAAAAATAGGCATGGGTTTGATCGACACGTAATAGTTGTGGACGTTCAGACCAGTTCTCAGGCCATTTATAGCCCATTGGCGCACTTCTATAGCAGCTGATAATTTGTTTGGCACCATACTTATAGCATTGCGAACCAATATCTTCTGCTGAATAACTACTACCAACCACTAAAATGGTTTTTCCCTTAAACTCCAGCGCATCTCTAAAATCATGCGCATGTAAAATGCGCCCACCGAAGATATCAAAGCCTTGATATTCAGGGACTTTCGGGGTAGAAAAATGCCCCGATGCCACCACCACATAATCAAACTGCTCGGTATAAATACTATCGTTCGTATGATCTTGTACGGTCACGTCAAATAATTGCGTGGTCTCATCATAGCTTAAATGTCGAACTGCACTGTTAAAGCGTACATATTTGCGCACATTGGCTTTTTCTACCCGCCCTTTAATGTAATCCCACAACACTGCTCGCGGTGGATAAGAACCAATGGCCTTACCGAAGTGTTCATCAAAAGAATAATCTGCAAATTCTAGACATTCTTTAGGACCATTCGACCAGAGGTAACGATACATACTGCTATGCACATTTTCCCCATGTTCATCCATGCCTGTGCGCCATGTATAGTTCCACTGCCCACCCCAATCGGATTGCTTCTCAAAACAAACGATTTCAGGAATTTCTATGCCTTTTTGTTGTGCAGATTGGAACGCTCTGAGTTGAGCCATCCCACTTGGTCCAGCACCGATAATTGCAACTCGTGTCATGGTATATCTCCATGTTCGTGAATAAAAAGTCTGGTACAACTTGATAAACCGACAATAGAGCGGAATGAAAACTGAATAAATTCCTCAGAGGGAGTATTCCAAACGAGATATCTAAATTGAGGCCAGCGCAGTTTTATCACTGTACATACTAGAGAAAATTACCCCTTCTACCCCAAGTACCATATCACTGTCCGAATAAAGCCCCTGTCCAATTTCTTGAACCTGAGCAATTTGCTGATTTGCATGAATAATTCGATAATTTAAGTAAAATAAGGTTTTACGTTGTATAGCATGTTGTACCTTTGACCAAACTTGTTCTTCATCTTCAGGATGAATAATTTGCCCATACAACGGTGTATTCAGCAAAGCTTGGCTGGTATATCCCGTAATCGCTTCACAGCCTGGACTGACATATTCCATGGTCCAATCCCGATCATGGCGCGAACGATAGAGCATAATCGGCAAGCGATATAACAAATCGGTAAGACTCCGTTGTTGCGCAGCCTGAAGATACTGTTGCTGAATATTTTGCGTTTGATCTGAACACTGCAAACACCAATATTGCGCTGAAGTGCCTATAGGTAATACCGTCGCAGAAAGTTCAAACCAAAACAGTTGATAATGTGCATTCATCAAACGTACGCGCAAGCGTTCAATCGGCTGACCCTTGAGCAACAGTTGTTTTAATAGAAATACATCTTCAGGATACAGATGACGCGTTAAGTTTCCATCCAAATGATCGGCAGGATCATGTGTGGCTGCTCCAACAAATTGTTGCCAACTTTGATTGGATTTGTAAATCGAGAATGCCTGATCAATCATCAAGATGCATTCATGCCACTGATCAAACAGTGGTGTCCAATAAGGCTCCAATAATTCTGGAACCTGAAGGTATTGAGTAAAGCGTTTAAGCATGGCAACTCCTAGCTGATTTCAAGCTTTAGGCTCGATGCCGTTAAATGCTGATGTGCCCACACCGAAAGTTCTAAACGGGAATGCACATTCAGTTTGCGTAATAGGCTTTTGACATAAACTTTCACCGTGCCATCGCTAATGCCCAACTCACGCGCAATTAATTTATTGTTGAGTCCTTTGGCAATCAGCAATAAGGTTTCTTGTTCGCGCATGGTCATTTCGGCTAACAGTGGATGCTGTTCAGCTTGCTCTATATTTGTTACGTGATGTGGCTTGGCAATGTCACCATGTTGTCGTAATAAATTTGCCAATAAGGTAATTCCTGAACCGTGTAATATGGTTTGCCCTTTACGAACTTCACGCAAATTTTCCACAATCACTTCAGGCAAAGTATCTTTGGGTAAAAATCCATTCGCTCCAGATTGAATCGCTTCCAGCACAATCTCATCATCCTCACTCGCAGTCAGTACCACCACTTTGAGCTGCTGATCAGTTTTACGGATTTCTTTTAAAATATTTAAACCCGACTCATCTGGCATTTGTACATCAAGTAATAATAATTCGGGATACTCCTCCTGCATTTTTGCCAGAAAGGCTTTACCTGAGGAATACTCTGCAACAATCTCATACTCTTCGGTCTGACGTAAAATATCTAAAACGCCACGTCGAAATAGTGCGTGATCATCAACAATACTAACTTTACATAACATGGGCAGCTCCTCTTAATGAGCATTTAACTTCAGAATCACGCATGTGCCTTGGGGTTGATTCGCTTTGAAACACAGCTCAGCGCCAATTCGCTCTGCACGTTCATGCATAATTTCCAAACCAAAACTATCGTTTCTTTTTTGACTAAGATCTAAGCCACGACCATTATCTTCAACACTCATCTGCAACGTGCCTGAAGCCAAATGTTCCAAACGAATTTTTGCGATAGAAGCATGTGAATGTCGAACCACATTGCTCAGGCTTTCGCGAATAATGTAAAGCAGTTGCACAGACTGTTTCGCCGACACTTTGAGTTGAGGGACGCGGTTATCCAGTTCAAAAGACACCCCTGAATGATGCTCAAACTCAACCACCACTTTTTTCAAGGCGGACGCAAAATCCAATTCTTGATAGGCTAAACGGGAAGCGGTAATTAATTCACGCGTCTGCTGATAGGCATAATGGGTGTAATTGGCGAGTTCTTCTGTGGTCGATCTAAGTTCAGCATATTGTGGCTGCTGTTTGCACTGCTGATTCAACTGGGCCGATTTTAATCTGAGGAAACCCAGTATTTGCGCAATACTGTCGTGTAACTCTGCGGCAACTTCACGGCGTTCTTGTAATAGCGTGGTGCGAATTTTTTGTTGTTGCTCCACCCAAGTCTGTAAACCACGTTGCAGTGCTTGATCAAGCAATTGGTATAAATGATGATGCTTTTCTTTGAGGGCTTGTGTTTCATATAAGCGCCAAACCACAACGTCTTGTCCAGTAAATAGCAACCTTGCTTGATAAGAGAGCAAATTTAGTTCTGATACAGATTCTAAATCTGCTCCCGAATATGCTGCATGATTCAGTAAATTGTGTTGAATCGCTTTCAATTCAGTACGTGATAATTGCTGACGATAGGAATGATAAATAAAACATTCCTGACTAAAGGGATAACACAGCACACAAGCAATCTGTGTAGCGGGTACCTCCAGCATGGACGCCATTTGTTGCTCAAGCTCAAATAAATGCTCAGGTAATCCTGACAATTCGGCATCTAAACGTGCCAGTTTTAACTCCAATTGCGTACACATCAATTCGAATTTAGAGATGAAAAGTTGATGCTGTAACGCTTCAATCTGTTTCGAGGGATGCTGAGTAGGTAATTCAGGTTTAGCAAACCAATGCGCCCAAGACTTCATATCTCCCACCCATAATGACTGCTGATCATAGATTACTTCCTGCATTACCTCGTTGTGATCACCACAGAAAACTCTCATCAAAATCACAATTATTTATTCTTGATAGTTAATTTTTTTGAGCATGATTCATGCCAACATCTGTATATACCCCAGAGTAGGTATCCATTTTGTGTAATTGCGCTGAGTTTTTTTCGCAGTAATAGTGAATGTCATGTACAGGTCTTGAGCTGCTTTAGGCGCTCAGCAGCATTCACATGGATCAATTCAGGTATTGGATATGGGTAATCTAAAATCACATCTTTCAGAGATGTATCTGTCTGGACCAGCAGACGAGTTTTATCATCTACAACGCCCTATTTCTGTGCTGCATTTACGGGTAGATCCGCAACAGGTTCAGGCATTTGATTTGGCACCCAATGATGAAATGGAACTCCAGCTTCCTCATGATCAATCCATTGAGCTGATCGTGCGTGATCAAAATGCACAACCCAATTCAGATTGCATTCAAATACTGGAATCATCTGCCCCAATTAAAATTCATCCTGCACAAAATACCTTGGCTCAATTACAACAACATGATCGAACAGCATTACAACTGCGTCAGCAATTGACTCAATTGAATATTCAAGACACGGATTTGGAACAGGTGATCTGCCTTGAATATGCACCTTCGATTCAGTTCAAAGCCTTAGCAGCATTGGAAATTATAGTGCTGAATACTGGCAAGAATATGCAGATTGAGCAACAAACACCTGTCGATGAAGTCAAAGTCATCATCAAAAAAGCCATTGCAGCACTTGAATATTTACCTGCACCACTTGCAACACCGATTCAAGAGATTCGAATCGCACATGCCACTGCGCAAACCTATACCGTGAAAGCGGGACAATGGATTCAAATTATTGATGTCGCAGGGAAACAATGTAGCGACTTCATCGCTTTCGATGCCAAAGCACTCGAAAATGGAGAGGAAATTGGTCTTGATGCTGTTGCCACCCGCAGTATTCTCGGGCATTCCACCCCAATGCCTGGCTTACACTCTCGTTTTTATGGAGCCAATTTAGAAGCCTTAGTTGAAGTAGTACAAGATACAGTAGGTCGTCATGACATGTTCCTGACCGCATGTACACCAAAATTTTATAATGACTCTGGCTATTTTGGGCATATTTCCTGCACAGAAAACTTCAACCAAATCTTAAAACCATACGGTATTCAAAGTAAAAGTGCTTGGCCAGCGATTAACTTTTTTTATAACACGCAGGTTGAATCCTGCGGAACGATCAGTATGGATGAACCATGGTCTCAACCTGGAGATTATGTGCTCCTTAGAGCACAAAAAGATCTGCTCTGTGCATCCTCTGCTTGCCCAGATGATATTGATCCATCCAATGGCTGGATTCCAACAGACATTCATGTGCGTATTTATGATCAACAAGAACAATTTCAGCGCTCACAACATTACCGACTCACTCCAGAGGAGATGCCTCGTATGACCAAACAGACTGGATTTCATTCTCGCATTCAAGCAATGACCTCAAAACTGGTGGAATATCATGGCTATTGGGTCGCGACAGAATATGAAGGTTGGGGTGCAAAAGCGGAATATCTTGCTTGCCGTGAACGTGTCGCCATGATTGATTTAACTGCTTTACGCAAATTCGAAATTACGGGACCTGATGCTGAAAGTTTCTTGCAATACATGCTGACTCGTAATGTTCGAAAATTGGCAATTGGTGAAATTGCCTATTCGGCAGCATGCTTAGAAACTGGTGGCATGGTGGATGATGGCACCATCTTTAGACTGGGCGAACAAAATTTCCGCTGGATCTGTGGCGATGAATATTCTGGGCTATGGCTGAAACAGAAAGCACAAGAACAAGGTTATCGCGTCAGTATCCGTAATTCCTCAGATCAAATTCATAATGTTGCCGTTCAAGGTCCACACAGTCGGGGATTATTGCAACAACTGATTTGGACACCTGAACACCAACCTGACGTGCAAAACCTCGCTTGGTTTCACTTCACTTTAGGTCGTCTAGGCGGAGCGAATGGAATTCCTGTGATGGTTTCTCGGACAGGTTACACGGGTGAACTGGGCTTTGAAGTGTGGTGTCATCCAAACGATGCCGAAACTGTTTGGGATGCAATTTGGCAGGCTGGACAAGCCTATGACATTGCACCGATGGGCTTCGATGCCTTAGATATGCTGCGTATTGAGGCAGGACTCATTTTTGCGCAACATGAATTTAACCCGCAAATTAATCCCTTCGAGGCAGGCATTGGCTTTACCGTTCCGCTGAAAACCAAAGAAGAAGACTTTTTGGGTAAAGCTGCTATACAACACCAAGCCGCTGCCAGTCGACATAAATTAGTGGGATTGGTTTTAGATCAGACTGAACCCGCAGCACATGGAGATCTCGTCTATGCTGGACGCTTCCCTGTTGGCGTGGTGACCAGTGCGACCAATTCTCCGCTCTTAAAAAAACAAATCGCTTTATGCCGTATTGCACCTCAGCATGCTGCAATCGGTGCAGAAATTGAAATTGGCAAGCTCGACGGTCAACAGAAAAGACTCAAAGCTCAAGTCGTTGCCTTACCTTTTTATGATCCTGAACGCACTCGGGTTCGTTCATAACTTTTAAAAACTCATTCACACTCACCTTACGCCACGTACAAATGTACAGGAGGATCAAATATGATTTCTCGTTTTGTTGCTAGCCTACTCGCTGCCTCACTGTTGCTTTGTCCTGCTTGGGCATCAGCAGCTGAAACCGCCACGCTGAATCAAGTTTCAACAGCATGGGTTATGACATCCATTGTTTTTGTCATGATCATGTTTATTCCTGGACTCGCTTTATTCTATGGCGGGATGCTACGAAGTAAGAATGTTTTGTCCATTTGCACCCAATTTTTTGCTTTTGCGGGAATCGTCGGCTTGCTTTGGATCATGTTTATTTACAGTATGGTAGTGGATACCACGGGCATGGAAGAAGGCGTTTTTAATCTTGCCAGTTTTGTTGGCGGTTTTGACAAGGCCTTTATGCAAGGAATTACCGATCAGACCCTCATGGGCGATATCCCAGAGTTTGTAACCTCTGTGTTTGGAATGACCTTTGCCATGATTACACCTGCCATTGTGGTCGGGGGTTATGCTGAACGAATGAAATTCAGTGCCATGGTTTTGTTTGTCGTTTTATGGACAACCTTGGTATATGCGCCAATGGCACACATGGTTTGGGGTGGTCCTGGTGCAGCCATGCACAATTGGGGTGTACTTGATTTTGCTGGTGGTACCGCAGTGCATATTAATGCTGGTATTGCAGCACTGGTTGGTGCCTTAATTATTGGCAAACGTAAAGACTGGAAAACACAAAGTATTGCACCACACAACCTCGTGTATACCTTCATTGGTGCTGGTTTACTTTGGGCAGGCTGGTTTGGATTTAACGTCGGTTCAGCTTTAGCAGCCAACAACAGTGCTGGTCTAATCCTGATGAATACGCAAGTTGCAGCTTGTGCAGGTATCGTCGGTTGGATGATTGTTGAAAAATTCCTTGATACACATATTTCATCTTTAGGTTTAGCCTCTGGTGCAATTGCAGGCTTAGTTGGTATTACCCCTGCCGCCGCGTATGTCGGTGTTTTTGGTGCTGCAGCGATTGGTTTGATCACGGGCGTAGCTTGCTTCTACTCTGTCACTCGTTTGAAAAATGTCCTGCACATTGATGATTCACTTGATGTTTTTGCATTACACGGCATCGGCGGGATTGTTGGTGGTCTCCTGACTGGTGTGTTTGCTTCACCTGCATTAGGAGGCAACATTGAAGGCTTGGAATTTGGTACGCAATTTATCGCTCAATTGATTGGTATTGTGGTCACTGTTGCCTATAGTGCGGCATTTACTTGGGGCATCTTTAAAGTGATTGATCTGACCATTGGTTTACGCGTCAGTACTGAACAAGAAGATAAAGGTCTGGATATTAGCGATCACAATGAACGTGCTTATAACCAATAGAAACAGCTTGGAGCAGTAAAAGAGGACAAATACCCTCTTTTTGCTTTCTATACTTTTATTTATTTTCAGCTTCAAATTCTTTGATTGCTTCTTTGGCAATACGGAAACTATCCACTGCAGCAGGCACACCGCAATAAATTGCCACTTGTAAGAGCACTTCACGGATCTTTTCTTTCGGCACACCATTACGCAAGGCACCTTTGACATGCAGTTTTAATTCATGTGGACGATTTAAAGCCGAGATCATCGCCAAATTAATCATGCTTCGCTCGACTTTGGAAAGCTCCTCTCTCCCCCAAACTGCTCCCCAACAATATTCCGTCACCAACTCTTGTAAAGGCATTGTGAAATCATCGGCATTGCCAATCGATTGATTTACATATTCTTCGCCCAAAACTTGCTTTCGAATGGCTAAGCCTTTTTCAAATTTTTCATTCGCCATGATTTAAATGCCTCCAAATAAGGTGTATTTAATTTCTAGATAATCTTCAATGCCATACTTAGAACCTTCACGTCCCAAGCCTGAATGTTTAACACCACCAAAAGGTGCAACTTCATTGGAAATTAATCCCTTGTTGATACCAACCATTCCATATTCAAGCTGTTCACTCATACGCCATGCTCGCCCTAAATCACGGGTATAACAATATGCGGCAAGACCGTATTCGGTATCATTTGCCATCTGTAAAGCTTGTTCCTCTGTTTCAAATTTGAATACGGCAGCAAGTGGACCAAAGGTTTCCTGTGTGGCGACCAACATATCCTCATGAGCATCTGCAATCAAAGTCGGTTCAAAGAATAAAGCACCTGCACTATGCGAGTGACCGCCTGTAATTAGGCGACCTTTTTTATCTAAAGCATCTTGGATATGCGACTGCACTTTTTCGACTGCTTGATGATTAATTAAAGGACCGATTTCGTGACCAGCTTCTAAACCATTCCCAATGCGTAAGTTTTCAATCTTTTCTTTAAAGACCTGAAGAAATTTTTCATACACTCCTGACTGCACCAAAAAGCGATTCACACAGACACAGGTTTGTCCCGCATTTCTAAATTTAGCGATTAACGCACCTTCAACCGCAGCTTCAACGTCAGCATCATCAAACACAATAAATGGTGCATTCCCGCCGAGTTCCAAAGACACTTTTTTCAGTGTTTTGGCAGATTGCTGCAACAACAGTTTCCCTACAGGCGTAGAACCAGTAAAAGTAAACTTACGCACTAGATCACTTGAAAATATTGCCTCGCCAATCTGTACAGCATCTCCAGTAATAACACTAAAGATTTCTGCTGGAATACCCGCCTGTAGCGCTAAATCGACCAAAGCCAAAGCGGTAAATGGCGTTTCTGGTGCAGGCTTCACGATACAAGGGCATCCTGCAGCCAATGCAGGTGCAACTTTACGTGTGATCATGGCTGCTGGGAAATTCCAAGGCGTAATCGCTGCTACGATACCAATGGGTTGCTTATTAACGACAATTCGTGCATCAGGATATGGACTTGGAATCACATCGCCATAAATCCGTTTTGCTTCTTCCGCGAACCATTCAATAAAACTGGCAGCGTAAATTATTTCGCCTTTAGCTTCAGTCAAGGGCTTGCCTTGCTCTAAGGTCAAAATTGTTGCCAATTCATCACTATGCTGAATAATCAGGTCATACCATTTCTTTAATAAGATTGAACGATCTTTTGCTGTTTTGGCTTTCCATGTTGGCCAAGCTGCATAAGCTGCGCTAATTGCGCGTTCAGCTTCAGCTTGTCCCATATTGGGTACCGTACCAATGAGCTGCTGATTTGCCGGGTTATAAATTTCGGTTGTTTGTAAATCATCGGCATCACACCACTGCCCCGCAATAAATGCCTGCTGATGAAATAGCGGTCCCATTGTATTCATTGTTTATCCTACCTGTGGCGCGGATTCAGTCTAAGCTCCACTTTGAAGGTTCGCTTAGACCAAATCATTATTTGAATACCATATATTAATAATACGGTATACCATAAAAATAAAGAAAAATTTTTTGAGCTTCCGCCCAAACCATCATATTAGAAATAATAGAAGAAAGTTAAATTCAGCAGTTTATTCCATTTGCCATCTGCATCGCCTTCAGCCAAAGCCGATTGTGAACCACCAATAAAAGGATCATTTTTGCTCATAATATATTCAGCAACCAATGAGGTCTTTTTGTAGTCAAAAGACACACCTAAAAAGTTTCGAGTAGAATCTTTATAGCCGGCTTGATCTTTTACATAGGTGGTATAGGTCGCATAAGGTGTAATGTCTAAACCATGATAGACATCTTTAAAACTATAACGAACATCTGCCGTATAGAAATCCCCTTCATTTGCCACATTATATTCACCATCATACGATCCCATGACTGAAGAATTTGGCTGAAGTTCATCCTGGTTATCGACTGAATTATTACCACCGGTCAAGGTGAGTGCAAAATTCTGATAAGCCAAACTGCCAAACAACGCCCATGCTTTACGTGAACCGTCTAAACCCGTGGTTTTATTTTCGATATCAGAATACCAATATGAACCGCCTAGCGTCATATTCAGTAACGGCATACTGCTAAAGTTCACCCCTTGGCTAATCCGCCCAATCCACATATTTTTCTCATTTAATGAAGACTGTGAAGCATCACCCGTATTCACAAAATTCGCGGTATAACGTGCCGAATCACGACTGTCTCCCTTATAGTTACCAGCATCGGTTGCAAAGTATGCCAAGTCGATTTTGGTCGCATTAATTTCGTGATGATAATTAACGCCCAAATTATGTGCATCTTCTAAGCCCATAGTGTTGTTAATGCCACCATATAGGCTACTTTCCCAAAATCTTGAAATTCCAAAAGGAATCGGCTGCACACCCACAGTTAAATTTTGCTGTGCATTAAAACGATAACCTGCGTACGCATCGACCAAGGTAGAAAAATCACAAAGGGTATTGTATTGATAACAACGATATTCTGTGTGGGCAAACCATTTAGGGGCTTCGTAATCTAATGCCAGTTTTGCGGCATTAAATTGCAGCTTGTGGTCATTGTCTGATCCATAGTTCTTATCTTGATAATTGGCACGAACATAACCCGAAATCGTGAGAGCGCCTGTGTCGGTTGTAGCATCACCAAAGGTCATTCCAGCAAAACATGGCATGGCCAGACTGCTACTGATTAAACCCAAACCAAAACTGTAATATGTATTTTTCATTATCTTATTCCTACTCATATAAATGGGAGATTTGCTTAGCAATTTTTGGTTGAGTCATCGTATTGGCAAGCCGATACTTTGAATAGATTGAAAAAGTAATACACAATAGCGGTCACAAGCATGCCAATGATCCAAGAAATATCGACATCTGGAATTAGATTCGCGAATGTACCCGTAAAAAATGAATTGGTTAAAAATGGAATTTGCACCACGATACCAATGAAATAAGCACATAAGGTTTTAACGTTGTACTTGCCGTATTTGCCACCGTCTTCATCAAAAATGGCTTGAATGTCATATTCCATTTTATTGATGTAATAGAAATCCATGAGGTTAATCACGACCCATGGCACCAAAATAAACAACAAGGCAAAAATGAAATTTAAGAAATAACTGATGAAACCACTAGACGCCCACAACGCTGTGCCTGTTGCGAGAATTAATACCAAGATCGACAATACAATGCGGGTGTTTTTACTTGGAATCCATTTGCCTGCAAACGTCTGAATCGCGGTAATAAAGGATAATGAAGCGCCATACAAATTCATGGCGTTGTGACCAATAATATTGCACAAGAACAAAATCATGAGCACATAACCAAAACCACCTGTCACTGTTTTAACAGCTTCCATGGCATCATTGGTCGTCATAATGCTAACCGCGAGCATCCCAAAACTAAAGGCGATGATGGTTCCGAGTGAAGCACCTAAATAGGTGTTAATGAACGGTTTAAAAATCCCAATACTCTTAGGTAAGTAGCGAGAATAATCTGAAGTATAGGGTGAGAAACTGATTTGCCAAATTGCACACACACAGAACATGGCAAACCAGCCTTTTAAGTTAAATGAGCCTTTAGCAAGTACATCTGCAGTGATATGCGGAATCATCAAGGCAAAACCAATCAGCAATGCACCGCCCATAAACCAAGTTCCAATTTTGTTGAACTTATGAATAAAGTGGTAGCCAATAATCCCAATTAACGTTGCGACAACCGCCCCAATGACTGTAGCCGTAGACACAGGGATCGATGGAATGACAGTGTGTAAAGTTTTCCCAGATAAAATAATATTTGAGGTAAAGAAGCCCAAATAAATGAATGTTGTGAAAATGACAACCAACAATGCCCCATAACGTCCAAATTGCGCACGACTTTGAATCATTTGCGGAATACCCACCTGCGGACCTTGTGCTGAGGTTAAGGCTAAAATAGCCGCACCAAAGAAATGGCCCAATAAAATGGCGGTAAAGGCACTGACAATATTGAGGTGAAAGGTTTGCACTGCCATAGCACCCGTAATCACTGCCAACGGTGCAATGTTGGTACAAAACCATAATGTAAATAAATCTTTTACGTTTCCATTTCTTTGCGAAGCGTCTACATAATCGATACTATTGCTTTCTATTTCAAAAGCTTTTCCTGTTGTTGCATTTTGACTCATATCCTTAATCTCACTTTATAAAAGAAGTGACTTCGTTAAAGATTCCAAGAATTCTTTCAAGGAATTTTTTATTCCTTACACTAAAAGCAACTTTCAGACCATTTTTTAGTAAATCTTAATTTTATTTAGTGTCGGATTTTCTTCAAACGAGACGATCCCTTTGAGCTTAGTCAAAACTGATCGAGAATATGAAATTTTCTTATCTAATTGTTTTTATACTAAAAAAACAATAGAAAAACTAACCCGATATCCGCATCGAGATAAGTATTGTCGAAAATCCATTTTCTTCGATCAATCCATTTGTTAATTTATTCTAAACAATATATTGTAGTGATCTATCCATTCACTCTCGCTCATCGCATGACAAATGGATCGTCAATTGGATCATCCGAAGTCCGTAACCACACTGTTTTTGTGGTGGTGTAATCCAACACCGCATCTAAACCACCCTCTCGCCCATGCCCTGATAAGCCATAGCCACCAAACGGGGCAAGTGGTGAAACTGCACGATAAGTATTTAACCAAACAATGCCTGCTCGAATTGCTTTGGTCATGCGATGTGCACGCGTCAAATTTTGGGTAAATACACCTGATGCCAAACCATAAGCGGTACTATTTGCCTTTTGGACCGCTTCTTGTTCGGTACTAAAAGTATCTACCGATAATACGGGTCCGAATAATTCATTGGTGATGCTCTCTGCTTGCGGGGCTGCACTACAATCTAGAATTGTGGGTGCGTAATAAAAACCATCCCCCGCAATTGCATGACCACCTGTCAGTAATTTTGCACCCTGTTGAATTGAGACTTGCACAATCTGCTCAATCTTTTCGCGTTGACGCAACGTGCACAATGGTCCAAATTCTGTTGCATAATCCTCTGGCAACCCAACACGAATTCGCTGCACACGCTCGACCAATTTTTCTAAAAATTGATCCTTAATGCTTTCTTCGATCAGTAAGCGTGAGCCTGCGACACAGCTCTGTCCCGTGGCCGCAAAAATTGCCGCAACTTGTGCATTTACTGCACTTTGTAGATCCGCATCAGCAAATACAATAAAGGGAGATTTCCCGCCAAGTTCCAAAGAAACTTTTGCCAAATTTTCAGCACTATTTTTTACAATATGTTTGGCCGTTTCAGGACCACCCGTAAATGCAACATGGGCAACTTGCGGATGACTACTTAGCACTGCACCACATTCTGGTGCAAAACCCGTGATGATATTCACTACACCAGCAGGGAAACCCGCTGCATGCACCAGTTTGGCAAATTCCAGCAAAGGGGCAGGACCTTCTTCTGAAGCTTTAAGCACAACGGTACATCCTGCTGCCAAAGCTGGACCCAATTTCACTGCAGACAAAAATAACTGACTGTTCCATGGCACAATTGCAGCGATCACTCCCACAGGTTCACGCACCGTCCAGACCTGCATATCAGGTTTATCAACTGGAATGAAACTGCCCTGAATTTTATCTGCAACGCCCGCATAGTAGCGGTAATACTGCGCAACATATGCAATCTGGCTTGATGTTTCGCGAATAATTTTACCCGTGTCTTGTGTTTCCAGCTCTGCTAAGCGCGGTGCAGCCTGTTCAATTAGATCAGCCAGCTTATAAAGCAATTGCCCGCGCTGTGAAGCTGTCAAATTTGCCCAAGCAGGATCACTCAATGCTTGCTGTGCAGCATCTACTGCACGGTTTACTTCATCACGACGGGCTTCAGGCATGGTTGCCCAGACCTGACCAGTTGCTGGATTAATGCTGTTAAATGTTGCAGCACCAGCTTCAAACTGACCATTAATATATAACTGAAATACTGAGGTCATTATCGTTGCCTCTCTTATGCAAATGCAGGCATGACTTCATGAATCATACGTTCTAAAGATGCCTTTTTACGCTCGAAGCTCATACCTGTATCAATCCAGAATGAATATTCGTCATAACCCATAGCTTCATAAAATTTAAGGCGATCAATGACTTCTTGCGCTTGACCAATCACATTATTTTTACGCATTACTTCAGGTGTATAGAAAGGATGCGCTGCAATTTCTTCTGGGCTAAGTGGTGCAATTAATCCTTGTGAAATCTCACGCTCATTTTTAAACCATGCGCCAAAATAATTATAAAAAGTGTTCATTTCATCAGCAGCAAGCTGCGCATCATCTTCACTATCCGCCACATAAGTATGACGTAACAACATGATTTCAGGACGTGGAATCTCATCAAACTTTTCACAGGCAGCATTAAAGTGACCCATGAGTTTTTCCACTTCTTCATCACCTAAATGCAATGGTGTCACTTGCACATTACAGCCTTGCTGCACTGCAAATTCATGGCTATTTGGGTCACGTGCTGCTACCCAAATTGGCGGAAATGGCTGTTGCAATGGCTGTGGTGCTGACGTTGTTTTCGGAAACTGCCAAAACTCTCCGTTATGCTCGTAATCCCCTTTCCATAAATTTTTGACCGCTGGAATCATTTCGCGTAAACGTTGACCTGCACTCCATGCATCCATACCAGGTACCATACGTTCGTATTCAAAAGAATATGCTCCGCGTGCGATCCCGATATCTAAACGACCATTGGTGATAATGTCGGTCATGGCAGCTTCACCTGCCAACTTAATTGGATGCCAAAATGGTGCAACCACAGTACCTGTACCTAAGCGTACATTTTGAGTTTTATTGGCTAAATCAGCTAGGTTTAAAAAGGGATTCGGCGCAATGGTAAAATTCATTGCATGATGTTCGCCCGTCCAAATCGCATGCATGCCACCACGATCTGCAATCTGACAAAGTTCAATCATCTCTTCATAAAGTTGCTTTTGTGTTTGCTGATCAGAAACACGTTCCATGTGAATAAATAAAGAAAAACGCATGATTAAACTCCCTCTTTTACAATTTGACGAACAGTTCCACTTTCTTGATTACCGTAATAAACCCCGTAGGTCTTAAGCTGATTTTCTTTACGATAACGCAACAACATACTTTCTAGGGCGCTGTCCACAAATTCGTATTGTTCTAACTGCTCTAAATCAACAAAAGTTCCATTTCGTGCTTCATCAACTGGCGTATTACATAAGAACGAAATATATTGCTGCTGAGTCTCAAGATTTTCATAAACAGAATAAATAAAACTTGCTGAAGCATCAGACTGATAATTTTCAAAAATGGTTTCCAATGCTTGATCAGCACCTTCTTTGCCAACGACAACATGTGGAATGGTCCATTTTTGCGCATCAGTTTTCACTAAGAGGATTTTATTTTCATGACCAATGATGGCACTGATCACCACTTTTGGTCCCGTAATCACTTCTGCTGAAAGTTTCGCTGGCGTGAAATATCCGCCACGGTAATAGCCCAAGCCTGCAAAACCAGCAGAAGCAAAGTTTTCTACTTTACCGATTAAAATGGCATGATCACCTGCATCGACAACCTGATAAGTTGTACAGTCAAACCAGGCACTAACATCATCAATTAATGGATTGTGTATCGGACTTTTCGTCCATGCTAAATTGGCAAAACGGTCATCACTTGGGCGAGCAAAAGTATTGGAAATATCTTTTTGCTCTTCTGCCAAAATGTTAATTGCAAAATGTGTAGCTTTTGCAAAGTTATTATAATTGCTTGATGTCTTGGCAATACTGACTAACAGTAGCGCAGGGTCCAAAGACACCGAAGCAAAAGAGTTTGCTGTAAAACCTAAAGGAGTTCCATCCTCTTTACACGTCGTCACTACGGTAACCCCCGTCATAAATGACCCAAAGGCATCACGCAGTTCACGTATTTTATTCACTACTTCCTGTTCACTCATCTTTATATTCCTATATTTATTCAGCAATTTATGCAGCGGTATTTAGCCACGCCAGCATTGCTTGATTCACTTTATCTGGTGCAGTGAGGTTCACCATGTGTCTTTCATTTTCAATAATGATTGCTTTACCTTGTGCAGCTTGGTTCGCCATTTGCTTGGTCATTTCTGCGGTTGAATTTGGATCATCTGTACCCGTTAGTACCAATGCTGGGCAGCTTATTTTTGACCACCCGTCAGCATAAGTTTCATCACCTCGTGCAAAGGCTGAGTATGCTGTGGCATAGCCCAGCATATCTACATTTTCAAGCCATGACTTGACTTTGGCTGAGGCAATTCGTTCGATTTCACTATTACCAAACCAGCGTTGCAACGGTGTTTCCACATCGATATGCCCGTGCTTCAAGTCTTCAGCACGCTGCAACACCGCTTGTTTTGCTTCAGGTGAACGACGGTAAACACCGTTCAGCACCGCCATACGTTTTACCAAATCAGGACGCGTTACACTGACACCCGTGGTAATTAAGGATCCCATTGAATGTCCAGCCAAATTTACTGGGCCCAAATTAAGCGCACCAATCAATTCGATTGTCCAATCTACAAAATCCTGTAGGGCAGCATTAGCAGGTAATGGTGTGCTTTGACCATGTCCAGGCATATCCACTGAGATGACCTGATAATGTTGCGAAAAAAATTCAATTTGTGGATACCAAGCTTCAGCCTGCATTCCTACACCGTGAATGAGAACCAGTGGTTCTCCTTCACCTTGCTCAATATAGTGAGCGATTCGATTATTTGACAGCAGCTGGGTTTTTGAGATCATGTCCTAACTCTTCTAAATCCTTGTAACGATCACCAATACGGTGGTGTGGACGTCCAGTTGTCGCTGCACCAATCACTACAACAATTTCATCTGGTGCTGGTGCATCTGGAATTGCAAATTGCAAAGTTAAGTAATGTGAACGACGACCTTCATCATTTTTATCCATCATTGGGATCAGAATTGGTGCGTTGGCTGGTCCACGGGTATTGTTAAACGCTAGGTAAGACTTCGCTCCTACTGCACTGCGGTAAGTGTTACCAAAATGTAAGGTATGAATGAGTGCTGATGCATGTTCAAGCTCGCCATTTAATCCCACCACTGCACTTTTACCAAAAGCTTCTACCTCAGCCCCTGATCCAACTTCATCCAGAATCATTTTGGTTAAATGTTCACTCAGGATTGGTGCAATACGACGAATTTCTGGGGTGAGATTTTCGACATAGCCTTGTCCTGCCCATGGATTTTTAATTACAGCAGCCGCGGCAACCATCTTTAAAGGCGTTGCTGCCTCTTTAGCACCATCCACATAAGTGGTTTCTACATACAGTACGGTTTTGCGTATTAGATTCATTGTTATTCCCTATCGGATCGATTAATATTGTCATACATCTTATGGTATACCATAATACATAATGAAAAAAATGCAAGACTTTGCTATGCTCTTTTTGAATGGAAGTTATGTAACAAAATTACGACTCAAATATTTAGGTAAGATCAACTGATATGAATCTTAAAATAGATAATCCGCCAGTCACCTTGCGTGAACTTTGCTTAGAGAAAATGCGCAACGCCATTATTACGGGATATTTTCCTTCTGGAAAACGCCTTGTAGAGCGCACACTATGTGAAGAACTTGGGGTTAGCCGATCTGTTGTGCGTGAAGTGATTCGCTATTTAGAAGCTGAGGGACTTGTGGAAATCCTTCCCAATAAAGGTCCTATCGTTTCCTTGTTAAATTGGGATATTGCCTCTCAAATTTATGAAATTCGATTGTTGCTCGAACAAAGTGCTGTGGCGGATTGCACCAAAAATCTTGATGAAAGCACGAAAGAACGTTTAATCATTTTATTAGAAGAATTAGAGCAAGATTTTTCTGCTGATGATATCAACCATATTATTGCCACTTCAGCCAAACTCTATGAAACCATTTTTACCACAGCAAAACATCACATCGCTTGGGAAGTAGTACAACGTCTAAATGGCCGTATTAGCCGTTTACGTGTCATGACCATGAAGTCGACGAAACGTGAAATCTCAGGTTTTCAACGCATTAAAAATATCTGCGAAGCGATTTATTTGCACCAAGACCCTGAACGTGCCAAACAAGCGGTTGCCGAACACATTGCAGAAGCCGCTGCAGTAGCTAAAAATATTTTGGATCAGAACTAAAAGGAATGACGCATGGCTGCTTACTGGATCGCACATATCACCGTACATGATATGCAACAATACCAACAATATATGCAACTCGCACCAGCTGCATTCCAAAAGTACGGTGCTAAATTTTTGGCGCGTGGCGGTGATTCTGTCAATTTAGAAGGACAAGCATTTAAACGTCATGTACTGATTGAATTTGCAGATTTAGCAACAGCACAAGCCTGTTATGATTCCATAGAATATAAAGCGGCTCGTGATGCTCGTGAAGGAAGTGCCGATGTCATGATTAGTATTGTTGAAGCTTAATCCAATCATCTGGCACAGCCCACTTTTCTACTTATCTTACTCATCTAGCTGTAAAAAAGGATAAATATGTTCACACATAGTTATCCTTGATTTTGACAAGTGAACACTACATGTTTAATGGGAAAATGCAGTGTTCACTATTTTGCCAACTGGTATTAAAGCAGCCCTTCTATGCCAACGACTTCGCCTTTAAATTCTTGTATCGCATCTTGCAAGACTTCCCATAAATATGCTGCCGCGGCGCGATCACACAGTAAATTAAACTTATGGGTTTGTGCATCACTCACATTGATCACAATTGCATTAATCCGAGCAATAGAGGTCTGCGCAATTTGTCCCACCGCAAATTCTTCCTGATGCAGATTCACGCCACATAGTTTTGCCATCACCACAGCCACATACTCCCCAGTTAACTGAATCCAAGCATGGCTATCTTGACGCGGCAGCAAATAATTGGCTGTGTCATCCATTTTCCAACCCTGTTCAAGCTGACTGACACGCTCACCAAAATCATTTAGAGAACCCAAAACACAATATTCAGTGAAGGATAAGCGTGCGACCCAGCTGCCATCTTCTTGCTTTAATGCCTGATTCGGCTTCTCAGGAAGATTAAATCCATAGGCACTTAGATATTGTGCTGCGTCTTGCCCACGAAAACCTACACGCGATAAATTGGTCAAATCAACGATTGCACATTGTTGAATCTGTGATTCGCTGGCTACACTACTGTCTTTAAGAAATTGTTTGCCCAAGCCAAAAGATTGATAGTGAGTCTGAGCAATCGGGCTACGTTCCGCTTGATAAAGTGCTTGCATTTTTAGATCTCCTGACGTTGGTTTTGTGGGTCATAAAATGGCGCTTTCACTACAGTGGCATGTACCACAGCCCCTTTTTCGACACGGATTGGAAATTGCTGTCCCACTTCACTTTGCTCGATGCCGACATAGGCCATGCCAATGATTTTGTCGAGGGTTGGAGAATATTCACAAGATGTGATGTTACCTGAAATATCACTGCCCTGAAGTACAATATGTCCTTCCAAAGGCTTCTCATGATGCTTATCTAAAACAAACGACACCAATTTGCGTTTCAGCTGCTGTGCTTCAAGAATTTCTATCGAACGTTTACCCACAAACCAAGGTTTGTTGCGCGCGACCGCCCAGCCCAAATCCACCTCTTGAGGATGGGTCATACCATCGGTATCTTGGCTAATAATGATATGTCCTTTTTCCAAACGTAATAGACGTTGGCTTTCTACACCAAAAGGCAGCATATTGAAGGACTGACCCGCCTGCATTAGTTTATCCCACATAAATTCACCGTAGCGTGCTGGGAAATGGATTTCATAACCCAATTCACCGACAAAACCCACCCGTAAAATTCGCACAGGGATACCATCAATGGTGCCTTTACGCAGACCTAAATATGGAAAGGCGGCATTGGATAAATCCACGTCATGACAGACCTTTTGCATCACTGCACGTGAGTTCGGACCTGCAATATTTACTGCTGCAAGCGCAGTAGTAACATTGGTAATATCTACATTCAAACGCCATTGCACATTCCACTTCAGCATTTGTTGATAGATACGATCCACCCCACTGGTGGTGGCTGTCACGTAAAAATGATTTTCACTGAGGCGCCCTGCAACCCCATCATCAATCACCACACCATCTTCATTCGCCATGACCGCATAGCGGGTTTTGCCAACAGGTAATTTGGCAAATCCGAAGGTATACAGACGGTTTAAAAACTCAGCACTGTCCGCACCACGAACTTCCAAGCCACCCAAAGTCGACACATCAATCATGCCGACATTTTGACGGACATTTTGTACTTCACTTTCGATGTTTTGCAGACGTTTATTGGCATCACCATAAAATGCCGGACGTTGCCAATTCCCCGCAGGCATCATTTTTGCGCCTGCTTCAATATGGCGTGCATGCATTGGGGTTTGACGGTACGGATCAAATCCGCGACCCGCAACATGCGCAAGTTTTTCTGCTGTAAATGGTGGACGCGCAGTGGTCACACCTGTTTCACTGACACTACGATCAGTCGATTTCGCCACTAAACGCGCAGTTGGTAAGGCAGAATGACGACCTTGCGATGGCCCCATGCCCACGGTTGAAAAACGCTTCACCAATTGCACATCGCGGTAGCCGCTCTTGGTGGCATTCACGATATCTTTAATTTGCAAATCTTCATCAAAATCGACAAATTCTTTGCCTTTAGGATGTGGGAAAATTGGCCAAGGAAAATTCACATCATGTTCAGACAACTGTTGGATTGAAAGCCCTTCTTCAGGCTGATTCAATGCGCGTGCGGCAGCCAATTTCGCAGTTTGCTGTGCATTTTCCAAGACCTGTTCAATTGCATGCACAGCATTGGCAGAACCTGCAACATACAGCCCTTTCGGTAAACCAGAAATGGTAAATTCGGCTTTGTGATCGTCATAACTGAGCTTGGCACCCGCCTGACACAGCAACTGATACACAGGCATATACCCCGAAGACATACACAATACATCACAATCAAGTTTCTTAGACTCTGTACTAACTTCGCCTTCAGCGACAATTTTACGAACATCAACACCTGTTACACGATGCATGTGTTTTTCATGCAGTGCTTCGTAAACGGTACTGCCCATATAACACGGAATTTTTTTCGCTTTGAGTGCTCCATAAAGTGCAGCATCCTTCGCGGTTTCACGCATATCAACCAATGCCACGACATTTAAACCAGCATCAATGAAATCCAGCGCGGCTAAATAACCATCATCATTGCCCGTCAAAATGGTAATCTTCTGACCCGGTTGAATGGCATAGAGTTTAATTAAACGCTGCACCGCACTGGTTAAAATCACGCCTGGCAGATCATTATTTCGAAATACCACTGGTTGATCAAAGCTACCACTGGCCACAATGCATTGCTTCGCGCGGACTTTGTATAAACGTTTGCCTTGAATCACAGGCAGATAATGATCGGTAAACCATGCATTACAGATGGACTCGGTCATTACAGTAATATTGGCATGCTGTTCAACTGCATTCAGCAATTGTTGGCGTAAAGCATTGGCTTTTTCACCTTTAAGATCGAAACGTGCATAGTTCAGACTGCCACCGAGGATTTTATCTTGCTCAATCAGCAATACTTTGGCCCCTGCATCCGCAGCACTGAGAGCTGCTTGCAGCCCTGCTGGACCTGCACCCACAATCGCGATATCGGTAAATAAATAGGCTTTGTCGTAATATTCAGGTTCAAAATTGAGATCCAAGACCCCTAAACCTGCTTTTTTACGAATTAACGGTTCCCAAAGTTTCCATACCCCTTTAGGTTTATAAAAGGAACGATAGTAGAATCCGACTGGCATAAATTTGGAAAATTTTCCTAAAAATGCGTCCGAGTCTTTCATCAGGGAACCTGAGAAATTTTGCCCACCTGAAACCAATCCAGAATGAATGATTGTTGTGTCTGCCAATACATTGGCTTCATGGGGCAATTGAACCAAGGTATTCGCATCTTGCCCCGCCATGGTCAGTGGCGCACGTGGACGATGGTATTTAAATGAACGCGACATTACCCAACGTTGATTCGCAATTAGGGCACTGGCGATACTATCCCCAGCAAAACCTTTAAATTTTTCAGCGTCAAACTCGAATTCAACTTCTTGACTGCGGTCAAGTAAAGTACCGTAAGGCAACGGGAGTCGTGGTAAGTTTAAATTGCTCATGCTAATGACTCCTTCTGTTGCTGTGCGACAGCTGTTTTTTTACTTTCAACGGCTGCAAATTCAACCCGCGTATTAAATAATTCTTTGGCATCAAAAGTTCGAATAATTTCATCGGTTACGGTATGGCGTTCGGCAATAAACCAATAGCTGCTTGGGGTATGCATCCACCACTCCCGCACAATACCTGCAATGTTTGCACTGTTAAAAACATAGTCCGCCCATTCAACGTCTGTACAGGTATTTTGATCTGGCATCTGTTTGACTTCACCGCCATAGGTAAATTCACTGATGTTACGAGGTCCATTTAAAGGACAATGCATAATTTTCATCTGATATTCTCCTTAATGGCTCGCAGCCGTTGCACCCATTTCATTGACTTGCTGGAAGCGACTAAAACGTTCTAATTCAAAAGGTTTAATCATTTCTGGTGTGCGACCTGTCGCCACCATTTCCGCCATGGTTTTTCCACAAATTGGTGTGGCTTTAAAGCCCCACGTTCCCCAACCTGCATCCAAGTAATAATTGTCATAAGGCGATTTACCCATAATCGGGCTATAGTCAGGTGTCATATCGGTAATGCCCGCCCATTGACGCATGAGTTTGGCATTGGCCATAAAGGGGAACATTTCAATTGCATGCGCCAATAGACTTTCTTTCAGGTCTAAAGTTGAACGCGTGTTATACAGTGGATAAGGATCTGAACCGCCACCAAATACAATTTCTCCACGGCTGGTTTGTTGCACATAACAATGTAAAGCCGAAGAACTCACCAAAGGATTCAAGAATGGTTTAAATGGCTGTGTCACCATGGCTTGCAATGGATAGGTATGAATCGGGGCACGAATGTTTAACTTATTCATTAAAATGGAAGAGGCACCCGCAATCGCCTGAACTGCACAACCACATTGCACTGTGCCACGGTTGGTTTTAACCGCAACCACCTTATTTTTATCCACCACAAAATCTTGAACTTCGGTTAACTGATGAATTTCAACCCCACGTTTTGCTGCTTCTTTGGCATAACCCCAAGCCACCGCATCATGGCGTGCAGTTGCACCATCAATATGCCAAAGCCCAGCCAACACAGGTAAATGTGCTGGGTCTAAATTCAAGCAAGGCACCAGTTCTTTAATTTGTTGGCGGTCAATCATTTCAGTGCGACCACCAAAATGCTTATTCACTTCTGCACGCTGACGGAATGCACGTACCGTTGAATCGGTATGCGCTAAAGTCAATTGCCCGCGTTCGGAATACATAATGTTAAAGTCAAACTCATTGGAGAGATCTTTAAACATACGTACCGATTCGGCATAAAATTTCACGCCTTCAGAGGTTAAATAGTTGGAACGGATAACCGCTGTATTTCGCGCGGTATTCCCCCCACCTAGATAAGACTTTTCCAATACTGCAATATTGGTAATTCCATGATATTTAGATAAATAATAGGCTGTTGCCAAACCATGACCACCGCCGCCAATAATGACAACGTCATAGTGAGATTTCAGCTCCTTCGGTGGAGGCAAATCCACTTCCACTGGATATTCATTACTCAATCCATACTTCAGTAGGCTAAATGGCATGGGGTGTCCTCCTAGGCGTCAAGCAACGCCTATAATCAATCTATAAATCTGGGTGTTGTAAGCGTGCTGCTTGTAAAGTATTTTTCATCAAATAAGCGATGGTCATCGGTCCGACTCCACCTGGAACAGGTGTGATGGCACTCACCATTGGCAAGGCATCTTCAAAATCGACATCACCGACTAAACGAGCCTTACCATCTTCCACAATGCGGTTAATGCCCACATCTATGACTACAGCATCTGCCTGTAAATACGAAGCGGTAACCATTTTTGGGCGACCTACCGCGGCAACCACAATGTCGGCTTGCTGGCAAATTTGCTGGATATTCTTGGTTTTGGAATGTACGACTGTGACCGTGCAGCTTTCTTTCAGGAGCAAAGCCGCCATAGGTTTCCCCACAATATTGGAACGCCCAATCACCACGGCATGTAAACCAGTTAAGTCTTCACCCAAAGCCTCTTTCAGCAAGCGAATACAACCTGTCGGGGTACATGGGGTAAGTACATCTCGCCCCTGACTTAAGCCACCGACGTTTTCACTGTGAAAACCATCGACGTCTTTTTTCGGATTAATCCGCTCCAAAACCTTGGTTTCATTAATTTGCTTTGGTAACGGCAACTGCACCAAAATGCCGTGTACGTCTGGATCTGCATTAAGTTCATCAATCTTGTTGAGTAAATCCACTTCAGACAGTTGTTCATCAAAGCGAAACTCGAGAGAGCGGATCCCGACAAATCGGGCTTTTTCGACTTTATTGCGTACATACACATGGCTTGCAGGATCATCACCCACTAGAACCACCGCCAGACAAGGCTCAATACCTTGCTGTTGCAATATCATCACATCGTGTTTGACTTCTTCTAGCACGCGCTGTGCGATGGCTTTGCCATCAATAATTTTGTCATCGTCTTGTTGTAATAAGGCCAGACTCATTTGAACACCACCGTACGGTTATCATTCATAAATACGCGATGCTCGACAAAATATTTCACTGCTTTAGACAGCGCGATTGTTTCGGTATCACGACCCACGGCAACTAAATCATCTGCAAGAAAATCATGATCGACACGTTGCACGGCTTGTTCGATAATTGGACCCTCATCTAGATCGCTGGTCACGAAATGGGCTGTCGCACCAATCAGTTTCACACCGCGATCAAATGCTTGGTGATAAGGTTTTGCACCTTTAAAGCCTGGTAAGAACGAGTGGTGAATGTTGATGGCACGGCCTGCAAGTTGGGTGCATAAGCTATTCGATAAAATTTGCATGTAGCGCGCTAAAATCACCAATTCCGTGTTGGTTTCATCCACGATTTTCAGCAATTCTTCTTCTTGTTGTTGTTTGGTTTCCTTGGTCACTGGCAGATAAATGAAGCGGATGCCTTCACGTTCTGCAATCGCACGTAAATCTAAATGATTCGACACAATCGCAGTGATCTCGAAACTTAATTCACCTTTATGGTAACGGTATAACAAGTTCAATAAGCAATGATCAAACTTACTCACCATAATCATGACTTTCATCGGTTTTTTCTTTTCATAGAATTTTGCATTCAATGAAAATTTTTCGGTGACTTCTGAGAAGCCTTGTTTTAATTGCTCAAGATCTCCTTTGCCATCGTTAAAGCGGAATACGATTCGAGTGAAGAAACGTCCAGTGATTTCATCATCGTATTGTGACATTTCACTGATAAAACAATTATTTCCCGCAAGATACCCTGAAACTGCGGCAACAATACCTGAAGCTGCAGGACATGAAATTTTTAAAACATACTGGTCGAGAAGATCTTGAGACATGGTATTTCCTCTATATGATTTTGGAGGGATTCACACTATAAAAAGACACCTTTAATTTCCTTTAAAGAAATTAATTTTCCTGTAGAGAATTTATATAAGATATTTTTGGTTTCGTCTATAGTTTTTTAATTTATTATTATTATTTTTCAATAGGTTACAATATTTTAAACAAGCGTAAGCATGGATGATGGCTTCCCATCATCCATGCCAAAAAGTGGCTTAACATAAAACTTCGACTTTATGGTATTGCTTTAATTGTAGTAATGAATTGAATGGATTCTCTGATTGGCATAAGAGGTTCAGGTGCTCATGAAACTGATGTGCGAACACATTATTGCAATGAATGATCCAGCCTTTGGCTGAATAATTTTCAATATTTTCCATATATAACTCACAAGCATCTTGCCCGATTAGTCGTATATTTTTTACTTTGAATAAACTTGTTGTACTCATTGACCTGACTCCTTGATGAAGTTGCAATAAGCTAAAAGCATAAAATATGCCAAATTATTATTTTTATATATTTCAATATTTTAAAATTTAATACCTCATTTTATTTCCTGATAGGAATTTTTTTTGCACGAGAACCGTGCAACGATTCAATCCAATTTGAATCATAAAAATGCAGTGTTTATTTCTCTTTTACTCTATTTAGGTCTCATTGTACAAACCATTTTATGGCTAAAATCTGATGAAAATAGAATTCGAGATTTATACCAATTACGGCTTAATTAAAATTCAGCAATAAAAAAGCCCGACATCCTGTCGGGCTTTTTCGTATTGGGTGTTTAGGTATAACTCCTGTCGTACCTCACGTCCTGGTGTCACACTTATCATTATTGTTTTATGTGTTAGAACATCCTGTTTTCTATGTCCCCATCATATGAAAAATCGCAGGGATGACATAGACGCAATGGTCTTTAATTGATGTCAGCCTGAGCTTACAAGATTGTTCAAAACTTACCCCAAGGTTTATCCGCAGAAATTGCGGATAATTTCCGAAGTGCAGGCATTGAGTTATCAGGGAAAAGTTAAAATATGATCGTTTTTGATCGATTTTATTGACTGAAGTTACAGGTTTGCTGAATATAACGCCGACTTATTTCGGCACTGTTGTAATTAGCTATAGATGATAAGCTAAAAGTTCAGTATATGAATCCTTTCCATGGTCGGCATTTTCAGGGTGGAATCGTTCTTTAGGCCCTGCGCTGGTATTGTAAATATTGCATTAGCTATCTCGAACTTCAGGAATTGCTTGCTGAACGCGGTGTAAAAGTTGATCACACTACGATTTATCGTTGGGTTCAACATTATGCTCCTGAAATAGAAAAACGTTTACGATGGTATTGGCATAATCCTAAAGAGTTAAGTTCATGGCATATTGATGAAACTTATCTAAAAGTGAATGGACAATGGTCTTATCTGTATCGTACAGTCGATCAATATGGCTATACCATTGATTTTTATCTTTCATCTAGACGTAATACCAAATCAGCCTATTGTTTTCTTGGTAAAATTTTTAATAATGTGAAGAAATGGAAGATGCCACAAGTGATCAATACGGACAAATCCCCCATATATGGATGTGCTTTGTCACGGTTAAAACACGAAGGAAAATGTCCGCTAGACCTTGAGCACAGGCAGATTAAAAACAAAAATAACGTAAGCTAATGTGATCATAGCAAGTTAAAGCTTAAAGCGAATTATCAAGGCGACCTTAGGATTCAAATTGATGAAGACGGCTTATGCCACAATCAAAGGTATTGAAGTGATGCGTGCATTACGGAAAGGGAAGGCATCATTATTTTATGCTGGTCAACCTCAAGATGAAGTCTATCTAGTAAACTAAATAGAGTTTTCAGTCTTTAAGTACTTTTTTTAAAAGGAAAATCATCGACTTAAATCTATATTTCCAACAGTGCCACTTTTTCGCTTTAGCACCTTAACTTATTTAAGTGGTGTAACTTGCATAACTTATGCATCCTATTTAGGTGACCTCAGTTATAGTATTCCGTGTCAGGAATCTGTCCACTTATTCTAACGGTGATGAGAACTGCAGCATTGCCTTAGATCTCCAGTGCTCAGTACTGGCCATCATGTAGCTTTTATCGCTTTAGCACCTTAACTTATTTAAGTGGTGTAACTTGCATAACTTATGCATCCTATTTAGGTGACCTCAGTTATAGTATTCCGTGTCAGGAATCTGTCCACTTATTCCAATGATGATGAGAATTGCAGCATCGACTTAGATCACCAGTGCTCAGTGCTGGTCATCGTGTAGCTTTTATCGCTTTAGCAACTTAACTTATTTAAGTGGTGTAACTTACATAACTTATGCATCCTATTTAAGTGACGTAAGTCATAGTATTCCGTGTCAGGAATTTGTCCACTTATTAGCGTCCGCGGAACTGCAGGATTTCTGGCTTTGTTGTTCGCAACGAGGTCTAATTCTGGAGTTCCGTATAAGGCATAATCAATAACGACATCTCGGCTGATAATCAGCGCAGTAACTTTAGCCAATCTCGCAGCAATTTCCATGTCAGGAATTTGTCTACTTATTCTAACGGTGATGAGAACTGCAGCATTGCCTTAGATCTCCAGTGCTCAGTACTGGCCATCATGTAGCTTTTATCGCTTTAGCACCTTAACTTATTTAAGTGGTGTAACTTGCATAACTTATGCATCCTATTTAGGTGACCTCAGTTATAGTATTCCGTGTCAGGAATCTGTCCACTTATTCCAATGATGATGAGAATTGCATCATCGACTTAGATCACCAGTGCTCAGTGCTGGTCATCGTGTAGCTTTTATCGCTTTAGCAACTTAACTTATTTAAGTGGTGTAACTTGCATAACTTATGCATCCTATTTAGGTGACCTCAGTTATAGTATTCCGTGTCAGGAATCTGTCCACTTATTCCAATGATGATGAGAATTGCAGCATCGACTTAGATCACCAGTGCTCAGTGCTGGTCATCGTGTAGCTTTTATCGCTTTAGCAACTTAACTTATTTAAGTGGTGTAACTTACATAACTTATGCATCCTATTTAAGTGACGTAAGTCATAGTATTCCGTGTCAGGAATTTGTCCACTTATTAGCGTCCGCGGAACTGCAGGATTTCTGGCTTTGTTGTTCGCAACGAGGTCTAATTCTGGAGTTCCGTATAAGGCATAATCAATAACGACATCTCGGCTGATAATCAGCGCAGTAACTTTAGCCAATCTCGCAGCAATTTCCATGTCAGGAATTTGTCCACTTATTCTAACGGTGATGAGAACTGCAGCATTGCCTTAGATCTCCAGTGCTCAGTACTGGCCATCATGTAGCTTTTATCGCTTTAGCACCTTAACTTATTTAAGTGGTGTAACTTGCATAACTTATGCATCCTATTTAGGTGACCTCAGTTATAGTATTCCGTGTCAGGAATCTGTCCACTTATTCCAATGATGATGAGAATTGCAGCATCGACTTAGATCACCAGTGCTCAGTGCTGGTCATCGTGTAGCTTTTATCGCTTTAGCAACTTAACTTATTTAAGTGGTGTAACTTGCATAACTTATGCATCCTATTTAGGTGACCTCAGTTATAGTATTCCGTGTCAGGAATCTGTCCACTTATTCTAACGGTGATGAGAACTGCAGCATTGCCTTAGATCTCCAGTGCTCAGTACTGGCCATCATGTAGCTTTTATCGCTTTAGCAACTTAACTTATTTAAGTGGTGTAACTTACATAACTTATGCATCCTATTTAAGTGACGTAAGTCATAGTATTCCGTGTCAGGAATTTGTCCACTTATTAGCGTCCGCGGAACTGCAGGATTTCTGGCTTTGTTGTTCGCAACGAGGTCTAATTCTGGAGTTCCGTATAAGGCATAATCAATAACGACATCTCGGCTGATAATCAGCGCAGTAACTTTAGCCAATCTCGCAGCAATTTCCATGTCAGGAATTTGTCCACTTATTCTAACGGTGATGAGAACTGCAGCATTGCCTTAGATCTCCAGTGCTCAGTACTGGCCATCATGTAGCTTTTATCGCTTTAGCACCTTAACTTATTTAAGTGGTGTAACTTGCATAACTTATGCATCCTATTTAGGTGACCTCAGTTATAGTATTCCGTGTCAGGAATCTGTCCACTTATTCCAATGATGATGAGAATTGCAGCATCGACTTAGATCACCAGTGCTCAGTGCTGGTCATCGTGTAGCTTTTATCGCTTTAGCAACTTAACTTATTTAAGTGGTGTAACTTACATAACTTATGCATCCTATTTAAGTGACGTAAGTCATAGTATTCCGTGTCAGGAATTTGTCCACTTATTAGCGTCCGCGGAACTGCAGGATTTCTGGCTTTGTTGTTCGCAACGAGGTCTAATTCTGGAGTTCCGTATAAGGCATAATCAATAACGACATCTCGGCTGATAATCAGCGCAGTAACTTTAGCCAATCTCGCAGCAATTTCCATGTCAGGAATTTGTCTACTTATTCTAACGGTGATGAGAACTGCAGCATTGCCTTAGATCTCCAGTGCTCAGTACTGGCCATCATGTAGCTTTTATCGCTTTAGCACCTTAACTTATTTAAGTGGTGTAACTTGCATAACTTATGCATCCTATTTAGGTGACCTCAGTTATAGTATTCCGTGTCAGGAATCTGTCCACTTATTCCAATGATGATGAGAATTGCATCATCGACTTAGATCACCAGTGCTCAGTGCTGGTCATCGTGTAGCTTTTATCGCTTTAGCAACTTAACTTATTTAAGTGGTGTAACTTGCATAACTTATGCATCCTATTTAGGTGACCTCAGTTATAGTATTCCGTGTCAGGAATCTGTCCACTTATTCCAATGATGATGAGAATTGCAGCATCGACTTAGATCACCAGTGCTCAGTGCTGGTCATCGTGTAGCTTTTATCGCTTTAGCAACTTAACTTATTTAAGTGGTGTAACTTACATAACTTATGCATCCTATTTAAGTGACGTAAGTCATAGTATTCCGTGTCAGGAATTTGTCCACTTATTAGCGTCCGCGGAACTGCAGGATTTCTGGCTTTGTTGTTCGCAACGAGGTCTAATTCTGGAGTTCCGTATAAGGCATAATCAATAACGACATCTCGGCTGATAATCAGCGCAGTAACTTTAGCCAATCTCGCAGCAATTTCCATGTCAGGAATTTGTCCACTTATTCTAACGGTGATGAGAACTGCAGCATTGCCTTAGATCTCCAGTGCTCAGTGCTGGTCATCATGTAGCTTTTATCGCTTTAGCACCTTAACTTATTTAAGTGGTGTAACTTGCATAACTTATGCATCCTATTTAAGTGACGTAAGTCATAGTATTCCGTGTCAGGAATTTGTCCACTTATTAGCGTCCGCGGAACTGTAGGATTTCTGGCTTTGTTGTTCGCAACGAGGTCTAATTCTGGAGTTCCGTATAAGGCATAATCAATAACGACATCTCGGCTGATAATCAGCGCAGTAACTTTAGCCAATCTCGCAGCAAGTTCCATGTCAGGAATTTGTCCACTTATTCTAACGGTGATGAGAACTGCAGCATTGCCTTAGATCTCCAGTGCTCAGTACTGGCCATCATGTAGCTTTTATCGCTTTAGCACCTTAACTTATTTAAGTGGTGTAACTTGCATAACTTATGCATCCTATTTAGGTGACCTCAGTTATAGTATTCCGTGTCAGGAATCTGTCCACTTATTTAAACGGTGATAAGAATTGCAGCAATAAATTATAAAGGCAGGATAGGTGGTTACTTAACCAGCATAAGTTATGTAACTTATGCTAATTCATATTAAAATCACATGAAAGCAATCTTATTTAAAAACTTAGTATGAGAGGGCGTGGTCTTTTGTTTAAAGTGACAATTAACTAAAGGGTTACTTCTTGTATTTAGGAGCATAACCAACTTCTAACAAATAAGAAAAATACTTTCTAACATTATCGCTATCAAGAAGATCACTTGATATCCTTTCCTGAAAGTCTTCTAGAGTCTCTCCACGATGTGCGAAATCATTACCAAATTTTGGATAGTTAGTAATATCACATAGCTTTTTAGCAAAGAATATACATTGCTTAGCTGTCAATTTATAAGTTGGCTCTAAATGAGCACTTGTACTCGTTTTATTTTGTTCTTTTTCTTCAAACATGAAGTGTAATTCTGAAATATTTCTTCCCTCCTTTTTTTGTATATAAGAAACAGTAATATCCGTAAATTTGTTAATTTGATTTAAAGCTACGGTAAGAACCCTTTTTTTAAAGTCTCCCATCTTTTTATATTCATCTTCTATCAATCCGAGTTTTGATCTAAGCTCATCTATAGAAATATATAACTTACCAGTTGATCTCCAACGTATGAGTAACTCATACAGGCGAATAGCATAAATGCTTGTAAGTGGTGAGATTTGTTTAAGTTCATATCTTGTGAACTTTTCTTCAAGTTTTACAAATAAGGGGATAATATCTGGTGCAAAAATTAGTTGGACGCATCCCTCTTCCTTAACATAACCAACTTTTGAAACCCACCTACTTTTGTATATTCCTATTTTTCCAGTTATAGGATCTACTGCTTTATAATTCAAATGCCGTTCAAAAAGATTATCACATGCAGATTGTAACGCTTCATAGGATGCTTGACGTCCTAAATTAAACTGTTTCATGTATTCAGAAGCATGAATCGTAAGTATAGTATCCGAAGTAAGTTCTTTCTCAATTTCTCGAGCAGCAATGATCGCAATTAATATTAGCCTTTGCTCAGATAGATTTAGTGAATACGATGCTTCAACCAAATTATTATCTTTATATACTATGTTACTCATAGGGAGATATATTAAGGAAAATGTTATAAATAGATATATTGACAATACTACTTAACGTCCACAAATGAAAGTATTTTTAATAAAAGAATTTGTCAACTTATGCACAGAATTTGTCAACTTAGAAACAGGAAAAAGTCAACTTATTGGTAGGAATTTGTCAACTTAGAAACAGGAAAAAGTCAACTTATTGGTAGGAATTTGTCAACATATACTTCCTGTATCCCTTTGGTAGTCAAGCTTTGAGCAGAGATATAAATAATAAATTTAAATAAATATATATAAATTCAAAAAGACCATTCTTTTGTGGATAACTTTTTTTTAATTTTTTTTTTCATGATAGTTGATTACTTCATAAATCACCTTTAAATTATATACAAACAAACTTACGTAACTTACATAAATTATGATTATCTTAGTTGGTGGTGAAAAAGGCGGTGCTGGTAAAAGCTGTTTAGCTCAAAATCTTGCAGTTTACTTACAACAAAGTCAGAGAGACGTCCTCTTATTAGATGCTGACCCTCAAGGAACAACAACAGATTGGGTTAAAGAAAGAGATGAAAACGATGAATTAAATAATATTCCATCAGTACAAGCATCAGGGAATATACGTTCAGTTTTAAAAGATTTAGACAAAAGATACCAAGATATTATCATTGATGCAGGTGGACAGGATTCTGAAGCATTACGTTCAGCAATGACTATAGCTACACATATGTTATTGCCGTTTAGACCCAAACGAAGAGATCTAAAAACTTTAGATCATATGGAACAAGTTTTAAAATTAGCAAAAACAGTAAATCCAAATCTGAAAGCTAGAGCAATTATTACTCAGTGTCCAACTCTTCCTTCTCAAGTTCAAAGAATTTTAGATGCAAAAGAGGCATGCAAATCATTTGGTATTGATGCATTGAATTCAATCACAACAAATCGAAATGTTTATGATGATGCAGATGAAAATGGGCTTTCGGTTTTTGAAGTAAATAGTGATCCTAAAGCGAAAGCTGAAATTGAAAGTATTGCAATAGAGTTTTTAGGAGTATAACTATGGCTGGTTTAACTGGACTAAACAAAAAAACTGAACCTACAGAACAAGATAAAATGTTAGATGCATTTATATCTGGTGCAGAAAAGAGGGTAAAGGCTTTAGAATCAAGTGAAAAAAAATTTATTCGTTACACTTTTTCTCTAAATGAAGATATTAGTAAACTAATTGATGAGCTGGTTGTAAAAGGGCAAAATGCAAGAATAAATCGTTCAAGCATTGTTCGAGCAGCTATAGAAAATTTATCGACATATAGTGCAGATGAATTAAAAGAAATATTAAATAAATAATTTAAAAATATCCCCCTTTTTTAAGGGGGATATTTTTTATCCAAGTTAAATTTACTGTAAGCCCCCGGTGAACCCTATAGATATTTTTAAATTCAGCTCAGGTTCCAGCAGTGTGGTAGTAATTTTTCTATTTGAGTTATTTTATATGAAGGCGGCCTTTTCTGCACAGACACGGATCTAGGCTATTCAGCTTGGCTGACTGGATTGATGTCATGATGTTTGATGCACATTGTCAAATTCTCTGTCAAGCTAAACTCTGAATCAATGCTTGTAATTGTTTCACTATGATGAGTTTGAGTCCAGTGAAATGTTGCTTGTTCCAACCGTAGAGCTCTGAATACCCAGTCCATCATGTATTAACACTTTTATACAATGACCACGCTTATTCCAAAACAAGATAACTTCAATGTTGCGATTTGACATGGTCAAAGGCTTTTAGGACATGAGAAAGTGCAGTATAAGTAACTGCTCGCATATCCATGGACTGAGTAGAAAGCCAGATTTCATCAATGTGAATCTTGTTGTGAGCACCTTGGGTAATTCTGCCAAAGTCAGTGCTCCTGATACCTTCCGTTTCAGCCCAATCGCTATGTTCGCATCAGGCAAAGTAATGTGAAAGGGTAGTATTGCTGTAATGGATAGATTAAACGTTGCAGGGTAAGGCAATGCAATGAATGTGGGCTTGGGTGGTGCCGAGCTTGTCCTCCATCCATAAGGTGAAACCATCTACATACGAGATTTGCATTTAGTACTTATTGAAAAGCGACTGAAGAGATGGATGTGTTGGGTACTTTACCAGATGCTTACCTTTAATCCTTCATAAATGAGTGTACTAGTGAACAATACCATTATAGCAGTTAGAGTTTAAACTTATTAAACTTATTAAACTTATTAAACTTATTAAACTTATTGTTGCTTAAGTGGTCTAACTAAAATTTTGTAGCAGAGAGATCTAATAATAAATGTATTAATAGAGCATACCCTAAAGTAACAATATGAAAGTTGGTAAAACCATGTATCATTTAAATGATTTTTAACCATATATAACATGTAACTTTGATATTAAAGATTTATAATTTACAAAACTGTTCATTTTTATCTAATTGGGGCGTGAAAAAGTGAAAGGTCAAAAAGTAGGTTATGTCCGGGTGAGTTCGGTCGAGCAAAATACTGGGCGTCAACTTGAGGGAATTGAAGTCGACCGGATTTTTGTCGACCGCGCTTCAGGTAAAAATACTGACCGACCGAAATTTCAAGAAATGTTGAACTATGTTCGGGAAGGGGACAGGGTGATTGTTCATTCCATGGATCGTTTTGCGCGAAGCCTGAAAGATTTGGTCACTGAAGTAGATAAACTGGTCAAACGAGGGATCGCCATCCAGTTTATAAAAGAAAATATTACTTTTACCGCCCAATCTACCCCGATGGATAATTTGATGCTGCAACTGATGGGAGCTTTTGCACAGTTCGAACGTGAAATTATTCTGGAACGGCAAAAGGAAGGAATTAAACTCGCCTCGGCTCAAGGGAAGTACAAAGGCCGGGTACATAAATTGAAGCCTGATCAAGCTGACGCTTTGCGACAAGCATGGAAGGAAGGGAAGTATCCTTCAAAAATGGCATTAGGCCAGGCATTTGGAATTAGTCGCCAAGCGGTATACCGTTATTTAAAAGCCGATGAATAACTCAATTGAAATTTACGACTATATTTAGTTTAGCTTATGTAAGCCCAAAATATAAATGTCCGGTTTCTCCAAAGTAAAAATGTCCGCTTTTAGAATACCAAATTTACACTAAGTATTTGATTTTTTATTTTTATAAATTAAAAGATCAACAAGCTAAAAGACGAATACGAGTTCGGATTGACTATGTAGAAGATAGAAATTTCGGAGATACTGAACCTGTTAGTGAAGGGATATCTGAGTTACGTTTACTATTCTTGGTATATAGCCGGTTGCTATAAGATTCCTTTGAAAAATAAGAAATTGCTTTGAAGTTTAAAATGCTTTAATTACTAATAATAATTTCTTTGGAATATTTACTGATTATGTCTCATTCTCATATCCACGGGACAGTCAATTATGGAACTGCTTTTGCAATAGGTATTGTATTAAATTTAGGATTCGTGGCAATTGAAGCAATTTATGGCTGGCATACGGGCTCTATGGCCTTACTGGCAGATGCAGGGCATAACTTAACTGATGTCGGGGGGTTACTTTTGGCTTGGGCTGCCTATAGTGCAGCTAAGCTGCAGTCTAATCGACGGCATACTTATGGCTGGAAAAAAGCTTCTATTCTGGCAAGCTTTATTAATGCAGTCCTGATTTTATTTGCCATGTTTGCTTTAGCATGGGAATCTATACAACGTATTCAGTCTCCAAGTCCTGTAGCAGCAATCACCGTTATGGTGGTGGCGGCAATCGGCGTGGCGGTGAATTTGAGTACAGCTTTTTTATTTCTAAAAAATAGTCAGCATGATTTGAATATCAGAGGAGCCTTTCTACATATGGCGGCAGATGCCGTTGTTTCTGTCGGGGTGGTGATTGCTGGGGCTTTATACTTATGGCAGGGCTGGTTATGGATTGATGCTGTAGTGGGGCTGGTTATCGCCATTATTATCATTCTAGGAACCTTTTCATTATTCAAGCAATCTTTACATTTACTTTTTGATGGTGTGCCAGATCAAGTCAATCTTTTGGAAGTGAGAAACTGTTTATTGAATACACCGAGTGTCGTGACTTTGCATGATTTACATATCTGGAGTATGAGTACCCTGGAGAACGCATTAACAGTACATGTGGTTTATGATGAAAAATTACAAAGCGCGGATGCCTTGTTGACAGTAATTACTGAATCTTTACATCATCATTTTGATCTCAACCATGTGACTGTACAGCTAGAATCCATCGATTATGCTGAACATTGTGAGATGAACCATAAAGATCATGTTTCATAGACATGTGTTATTTAGCAGCCCCTGCAGAAACCCTATATTTTGTATTGTCGATCAGAAGTGGTTGTAGATATTCTTCCTTTGCCACAGTAAGGTACTTTTATTAAAAAAGATGGAAAAATCATTATTGATGGAAATGGTAAGCATTTAAAATAAAAAATAATTTATTGTGAAAGCCCAGAAAAATGGGCTTTTTTATTTTCCATATCACATTGACAGTGATCAATATAATTTACATACTGGTTATATTAGAGTCAATCAAGGAATGTGTAGATTGAACAATCTTCAGGCCTGTCATCTATATAAAGCTTTAACGGATGAAACGCGGATAAAAATTTTACAAACACTGCATTCAGGTGAATGTTGTGCCTGTGAACTGTTGAAAAACTTATCTATTACACAATCTACGCTCTCACATCATATGAAGTGTCTGACTGAACTTGGTCTAGTCAAGGGGAGAAAAGATGGACGCTGGATGCGTTATTCACTAAATACCCTTTGTACCGAACAGCTGTATTCATTCACTAAAACACTTTTAGTCGGTCAAGGTTAGGGGGATTTAAATGGACAGTATTATTGCAATCTTTGCATGGTTAAATAGCGTCCTGTTGAAAATGACATGGCTATCAGATGGGGTTGCCTGGTTTGTTGAAAATATCTTAGGTTTATCGATTGCTACACAAGTCGGTGGCAGCGTGCATTTTTTTATCTATGACGTCATCAAAATTTTTATACTTTTAAGTGTCCTGATCTATTCACTGTCATATATCCAGAGCTATTTCCCTCCAGAACGAACTCGACAAATTCTGGGACGCATGAAAGGGATTAAAGCCAATATCATGGGTGCCTTACTGGGAACCATTACTCCATTTTGTTCCTGTTCCTCTATTCCTATCTTCATTGGTTTTACTCGGGCCGGTTTGCCTGTTGGCGTAACATTCTCCTTTCTGATTTCCTCTCCCTTGGTCGATTTAGCTTCCATCATTTTACTCGCCAGTATTTTCAACTGGAAAATTGCCATGATCTACGTGGTACTCGGTCTGATTCTGGCGGTCCTGGGTGGTTCACTCATCAGCTTTTTCAAAATGGAAAGGTATGTCGCTGAATTTGTAACGCACAGTAATGCGGTGCAAGGGGATGAAGATTTTAAAATGTCCGCTAAAGAGCGTCGTGAATTTGCCTGGGAGCAGGTGGTCGAAATCTTCCGGAAAGTCTGGATCTATGTCTTGATCGGTGTCGGTATTGGCGCAGCGATTCATAACTGGATTCCAGAGCAGTGGATTACGGCCTTATTAGGACAAGGCCACTGGTATTCAGTGCTTGTTGCGGCTGTGGTCGGCATGCCGATGTACGCAGACATATTTGGGACTTTACCTATCGCAGAAGCATTGGTAGCTAAAGGTGTGGGCTTAGGTACAGTTTTGGCCTTTATGATGGCGGTGACAGCACTTTCGCTGCCATCGTTAATTTTGTTAAAGCAAGTCGTGAAAAAACAATTGCTCAGCCTTTTTGTCGCGATTGTTTTTGTTGGTATTTTAATCATTGGATATAGTCTAAATTTAGTTGGTCAGTTCTTTATATAAAGCAGTCTCAGGAGATTAGAAATGCAGATTAAAGTTATGGGTACAGGTTGTCGTAAATGTAAGGCTTTATTAGCAGCGACAGAAGAAGCAGTGAAAAACAGTGGTGTACAGGCTGAAATTGAGTATGTCACCGACATGATCAAGATTGCTGAAACAGGTTTGATGAGTACGCCTGGTCTAGTCATTAATGATAAAATTGTCTCAAGCGGTAAAGTATTAGAAGCTCAAGCGGTGGCTGAGTTAATTGAAAAAAACAAGTAAATTGAGTTATTGAAATTTAAGTTTAAAAACCAGTTGCTCCGGCAACTGGTTTTTTATTTGAATGAATAAGAGCAGACTTATTGCTTAACAATCAGTACCGGCAATGGTGAGAATTTTAATACTTCTTCAGCTACACTGCCTAGAGTCAGTTTCTGGATACCCTTACGTCCATGAGATCCCATAATAATGAGGCTAACATCCAGTTCTTCTGCGACTTTGACAATATTTTTTGCAGAAACTTCAGCTTTAATGATTTTTGTTTCAAATTCACTCACGCTTTGATTAGCACATATTTTCTCTGCTTCTGTTAAAGCATGCTTTGCATTGAGACAAGCTTCATCAAAATATGCTTTCATGGTCTGAGCATCAGCCCCGAAATAATAAAAGTCAGCGTTTACAAAAGGATTCTCTTCCACAATGCTAATAATCGTAAGCTTGCTCTCAAGAGAATTGGCCAAAACTGTGGCTTGTTTTAAAGCGGCGAAGGCACTCTCAGAGCCATCGATAGGAACCAAAATATTCTTATTAGCCATTGAACAATCCTTAATACCCATAATTTTAAAACTATTTTTATTCATAGCACAGCATGGAAAGGCTGGGCAATTTTAATCTGAATTTTTCCTGCTTGGATTATACTAAAGAGATTGTTTTCTAATTTTTATTTATATTATTTATTGGATATTTGCATTATCAAATGGGGTATCTATGAACCGCATTGAATTTTTTAATCGCTAGATTGAGCAGATCATGAATCACAAAAAATATTGTTGAAAAGACCTTCAAAAAATAGGTTTATGCAACAAAGCCTTTTTTAGTCACATATTTCAGTTTCAATTAAACAATCTGTTTGCTCGATACCTTCACAACATTGTTCACTTAGAAACTCAATTAGTGATTTCATTTGTTTATAATTAGCCACGTAGTTGACATATCGACCTTGCTGCCTTTTTTCAATTAGTCCTGAATGGGACAATTCTTTCAAATGAAAAGATAACGTCGCAGCAGGCAGTTCTAAGCATTTACCGATGTTACCGACTGTACATCCCTCATCACCCGCAACAACAAGCAATCTAAATATTTTTAAACGTGAACTTTGAGCTAATGCGCTTAAACACGTTACTGCGTGTTCAGGGTTTATGGAAGATAAAGAGGTATGCATAAAACTATAAAAAATTAAAAATCAATTTCAATTATAGGTCATAAAGTATGACAACAATATGTATATCTAGAATGTTTTTTGTTTACCAATAATAAAGCTGTCATATAAGTGACATATTTTATATATATATTTCCATATATCTAGAATCATAGATGCTTACAAAAAAGTATTTATTGGCAAAAAAAAGTATTTATTGGAGTAATAAATTATGAATAAACTTTCTCGTATCACCCTGGGGTTGCTATCAGCTGGTTTGCTGGCATCAAATGTGCAAGCTGAAATCATTAAAATTGATGGCTCAAGCACTGTATACCCGGTAACGGAAGCAGTGGCTGAAGAGTTTCAAATAACCACTAAAGAAAAAGTAACAGTTGGTGTTTCGGGTACAGGTGGTGGTTTTAAAAAGTTTTGCCGTGGTGAAACAGATATTTCTAATGCATCTCGACCAATTCTAAAAAAAGAAATGGAACTTTGTGCACAAAATGGTATTAAGTTTTATGAATTACCCGTAGCATTTGATGCATTAACAGTGGTAGTAAATAAGAATAATAATTTTATTAAGCCTTTAACCGTTAACCATCTTAAGAAAGTGTGGGAACCTGCTGCGCAAGGAAAAGTAAAAACGTGGAATCAAATTAGCTCAAGTTTTCCTAACGCTCCCTTGAAGTTATACGGGCCTGGTGCTGACTCAGGTACATTTGATTATTTTACTGAAGCTGTAGTCGGTAAGGCAAAATCTTCGCGTGGTGATTACACAGCATCAGAAGATGATCATGTAATTGTTCAGGGTTTGTCACGTGACAAAAATGGATTGGGTTATCTTGGCTATGCTTATTACATCGAAAATAAAAGCAAATTAAAAGCGGTGCCAGTTGTAAATAATAAGGGCAAAATTGTTGCACCAAATGAAGCGAATGTTCTAAATGGGAGTTATAACCCATTATCCCGCCCAATCTTTATTTATGTAAGTCAATCTGCTTTGAAAAAACCAGAAGTACAAAAGTTTGTCGATTTTTACATGAAAAAATCTGCACCTCTTATTAAAGAAGTGAAATATGTACCTTTGCCGGCTAAGGCATACAGTCACAATATTGAAGTTCTTAAGAAGGGCAAGCTTGGTACTGTATTTGGTGGGGAAGCACAAGTTGGACTAACCATTGAAGAGTTAATGAAGCGTGAAGCTAAACTCTAATCCTTAAGTTGTATGAGGTTGTTTTAAGAAATTAGAGCAACCTTGTTTTCGTTTTATTGTACTCGTAAGGATTAAGTTATGAGTTCCAATTCAAATGTTAGTACTAGATTTGCTAAAAATAGATTCAGAAATACTAAAGAATTAATTATTGAGATAATTCTATTCCTTGCTGCATTTGTTTCTGTTGCAACCACAATCGGAATTATCTGGGTTCTTGTTACTGAATCTATGCATTTTTTTGAGCATGTTTCTATTATTGATTTCGTCACAGATACTGAATGGACACCACTATTTGAAGATGCTCATTATGGAATTATGCCGCTATTGGCAGGCACATTAACCACTTCCTTGGTTGCGCTTAGTGTCGCTATTCCTCTAGGTACTATCATTGCTATTTATCTTTCAGAATTTGCCAACCATAAAGTCCGTGAAGTCGTAAAACCTTTCTTGGAGTTGTTGGGCGGGGTTCCTACCATTGTCTATGGATATTTTGCACTAGTCGTTATTACCCCACTATTACAGATTATATTCCCGAGTCTTCCAGGCTTCAGTATGTTATCTGCGGGCCTCATTATGGGGGTAGCCATTATTCCTTATATTAGTTCGCTTGCTGAAGATGCAATGCGAGCAGTACCTATGAGTATGCGTGAAGGCTCATATGCAGCGGGAGCAACAAGATTTCAAACAGCTCTACGAGTCGTTTTCCCAGCAGCACTTTCTGGAATTCTTTCGGCTTATATTCTTGGTATTTCACGAGCTGTCGGTGAAACCATGATCGTAGCTGTAGCAGCAGGTATGCAGCCAAATCTGACATTGAACCCAATGGAGCCTGCTCAGACTATTTCGGCATACATTGTGCAAGTTGCTTTAGGTGATTTACCTCATGGCTCAATTGGGTATCAGTCAATTTTTGCTGCAGGTCTAGCGCTTATGTTACTTACCTTAATATTCAATATTTTAGGGCATGTATTACGTAAACGTTTCCGCGAAGTATATTGAGGACTAATCTGATGAAGCAAGATATAAGCGTAACTCTACCCGAGTTAAGAACACTGATTCAAAAAAATAAGCGTTTTGATATTTTATTTTCTATTCTAGGCTTTTTATCGCTCTTGTTAGCGGTGATGACGTTTCTAGTGTTATTTGCACAAATGGCAGTAACCGGATGGGAGCGCATTTCGCCAGAATTTTTTACAAACTTTCCTTCACGCCGAGCCGAGTCGGCTGGAATTTTATCTGCCTTGGTAGGTTCAATACTGGTCATGCTAGTTACAGCGGTAGCAGCAATTCCATTAGGAGTAGGTGCCGGTGTCTATTTAGAAGAATATGCACCTAAAAATTTATTAACCGACATTATTGAAATCAATGTCACAAATTTGGCGGGTGTTCCTTCAATCGTATACGGGCTACTTGCATTAGGAGTGTTTGTTTACGGATTTGGGCTTGGGCAAAGTATTTTGACTGCAGGACTGACTTTAGCATTACTTATTTTACCCATCATTATTGTTTCTACTCGGGAATCAATTCGTGCTATTCCTTCTCATATTAGAGAGGCAGCATATGGAATGGGAGCAACCAAGTGGCAAGTTGTTCGAGACCATATTATCCCTTATTCACTATCAGGAATATTGACAGGGATCATTATTGGTTTGTCACGCGCCATTGGAGAAACTGCACCTATTATCACGATTGGCGCCCTTACATTTATTGCATTCCTGCCCCCTTCTCCGGTTAGCCCAGAATTCCCATGGGTAAATTTCGATTGGTTAAGTTCAGGATTTACTGTCATGCCAATTCAAATGTTTAACTGGACATCGAGACCAGCTGAGGCTTTTCAGGTAAATGCAGCCGCAGCAGGATTTATTTTAGTCTTATTGACACTTTCCATGAATGCCTTAGCCATATTCCTACGCTACAGATTACGAAAAAACATTAGTTGGTAATTGAATAAGAGATTTAAAGAGAATGAGCATCGTTATGCAACCTATACAAGCTAATCAGCAAAATGAAGTTCCAGAAACTCCATTAAAGTTAAAAGCAGAGACACGAGATTTTAGTTTCTACTATGGAAAATTTAATGCAATCAAAAAAGTTTCAATGCCAATTTATGAAAAAAAGGTTACTGCACTAATTGGTCCTTCTGGTTGTGGAAAATCAACATTATTACGATCATTCAATCGTATGCATGACTTATATCCTGATACGCGTTATGAAGGACGTATTGATTTTCATCCAGATGAAACAAATCTGCTAGATCCTAAAGTTGATCCAATTGAAGTTCGTATGCGCGTTGGAATGGTATTTCAGAAGCCCAATCCCTTTCCGAAATCAATTTTTGAAAATGTGGCGTATGGTCTGCGTTTAAGAAAAGAAAAGAGCAAAACATATATACAGGATCGAGTAGAGCAGGCCTTAAAAGATGCTGCATTATGGAATGAAGTAAAAGACCGCCTACATAATCAAGCCACTTCTTTGTCCGGTGGGCAACAGCAGCGTTTATGTATTGCGCGTTGCTTAGCTACAGATCCAGAACTTTTGTTATTTGATGAGCCAACTTCTGCATTAGACCCTATTGCTACAGCAAGTATTGAAGATCTTATTCATTCAATACGTGAAAAAGTGACTATTTTGATCGTAACTCACAATATGTATCAAGCAACACGTGTTTCTGATTTTACTGCTTACATGTATATGGGCGAATTAGTCGAATTTGGTAAGACAGAAGATATATTTACTGCGCCTCAACACCCTGAAACTGAAGCATACATAACTGGTCGTTTTGGTTAAGTATTTAAGGAACTGTATATGGAACAAAAACACATTTATCATCAATATGACATTGATCTTCAAAATATGTCCTCTTTATTTTTGGACATGGGGGAACTGGTTGAAACGCAGTTAAGTTTTGCGATAAGGGCGATACAGAATAGTGATCAAACCTTAACCAAGCTTGTGATTCAACAGGAAGAAAAAGTCAATGAGTATGAGATAGAAATTGACGCCTTATGCAGTTCAATCATTACCAGAAGGCAGCCTATAGCATCTGACTTACGCTTTATTATTGCGGTTTCGAAGATGACTACAAATCTTGAACGCATTGGGGATGAGGCCGAAAAAATTGCAAATAAAACGAGAAGATTAATTTCTGAGAATCAGATCAGCCTGATTAATAACATTGATCTATTAGAAGTATCGCAACTTTCTTTGTCTTTGTTTTCGAACGTCTTAACTGCTTTTAAACAACAAGATGTTAAGAAAGCTAAGGAGATTATTAAGGCTGACAAAGTCATAAATGATGCGTTTGTCAAAATTCTAAATAATCTAATGCAAGGAGTCTATTCGAATAACGAAAATGTATCTGCTCTAATGGATTTGCTGTTTATGGCTAAAGGTATAGAGCGAATTGGCGATCATACTAAAAATATTGCAGAGCTTATTATTTATATCGTGGAAGGCGTTGATGTTCGTCACAAATAAGGGGATAAGCTATGAATGTGACAAAGTGTCTTGATAATCTTAACGAGCTAAGTTATCAATTAAATATCATAAATAGTCAGACTATTTTGGTAGTACAGGATCCCTTGTGTAACGATAAAGGAATTGTGGAGAATCAGCTGAAAAAATCTGGATACAGAATAAAAACGGCTTCAGGTTTTCAAGAAGGTTTAAGGGCTTCAACATCTTCAGAAATATCACTAGTGGTTCTCGACTGGGATGAAGCTACAGAAATTAGTTTGGCTTTTATTATTGCATTTAAGCAAAATCCGTTAACGAGAAATGTGCCTTTAATTTTTGTAACCAGTACTTTTAATGACCAAATATTTGTAGACTATTTACAAGCAGGTGCAGATGATTATGTTATTAAACCTTGTCTCAATTACGTTCTAGGGGTAAGGATAAGATTTGCACTCTTACAATTAGATAAATTCTTAACTTCGAATCATTCAATAGCACATCACGATCAAGCTAGAATTCCTAAATTAAAATTTGATTCAAGTCAAAGGACATTGTTACTAGATAAGGAAGGTAAAGTTGTTTCTATAGAATTGTGTCCAATAGGATATAAGCTATTGTATTTTCTTGCTCAGCATCCAGATCGTCCTATCAGTCGAATTACGCTCAAAAATCATTTATGTGGTGAAAATGATCGTATTGATGATCGTTCAATTGATGTATATATACGACGTATAAGACTAGTTCTAAGTAAAAATAAAATCGAAGAAATCATTAGAACTGTGAGGGGGGTTGGTTATAGTTTCAATTCCTCATTAGTCACTTATTTATTAGCTTGATATATATTTTTATTCAAAATTTAATTTTTTATTAATAACTTAAAGTCTTATTCCCTTACTATTGGATAAAAAAATACAGCAGTTTTATTGAATATATGCGGATATTCATATATAAAGATATTTTGAATTTGAGTTAATCGGAAAATGAATAATTCTAGCGTCATAAAGATTTATCATAATCCCGCTTGTGGAACTTCACGCAATACTTTGGCTTTAATCCGTAATTCGGGTGTTGAACCAATTGTTATTGAATATCTAATGACCCCACCTTCGAAAGCAGAATTAGTTGAACTTATTCGTAGTGCTGGTTTAAGTGTTAGAGAAGCAATTCGTAAAAATGTACCTCCATATTCTGATTTAGGAATAGATCAGGAAGATTGGTCTGATGAACAGCTTTTAAATTTTATGCTTCAACATCCAATTTTGATTAATCGCCCATTCGTTGTGACGGATTTAGGTACACGTTTGTGTCGTCCTTCTGAAATTGTTCTGGATATTCTCCCGTTACCTCAAAAAGGCGCGTTTAGCAAAGAAGATGGTGAAAAAATTATTGATGAAAATGGTCAAAGAATTAAATAGCACGTTCTCATCTCTTGGATGGGAACAATGTGAAGGAGACTTATATGGATCAAGTTAATTTTTTTAAATGCTTATCAGATGAAACACGTCTCAATATAGTGACATTAATCGCTGAAAATAAAGAACTATGTGTGTGTGATTTGATTGAAAAACTACAACTAAGTCAGCCTAAAATTTCAAGACATCTAGCCCTTTTACGTGCTGCAGGACTACTTCAAGATCGCAGACAAAGCCAATGGGTTTACTACAGTATCAGTCCAAAATTGGCCGACTGGTGTTATGAAATTTTAGATATTTTGAAGACAGTTCAATCTCAGCCAAAGCTGGATGATCAACAACCCTTTTCTGTAAATAGTTATTGTGAGTAATTCAATGAAATTTTTATTTTTATGTACCGGAAATAGCTGCCGTAGCATTTTGTCAGAAGTTTTGTTTAATAGCCGTGCCCCGGAAGGTTGGAAAGCATATAGCGCTGGGAGTAAGCCTTCAGGACAAGTGCATCCGCTGACCATAGAAACCCTTGAAAACTTAGGGTTATCTACTGAAGGTTTATGGAGTAAAACGATTGATGACTGTGAACAGTACCAACCTGATGTTGTGATCACGGTATGTGACTCTGCTGCTCAAGAAGCCTGTCCACTTTATTTGGGTGGAGCAATCAAGGCACATTGGGGCCTAGCTGATCCTTCACACCTGGAAGTAAATAAAGAAGAAAAAATGAAAGCTTTTATGACCACTGTTGAACATATCAACCGTCGTTTAGATGCTTTATTTGCCCTAGATGTAAATAAACTTTCTCGTCCTGAACTCATTGCTGAAATCAATAAAATTTCGAATGTTGAGTAAGAGATATGTCTGAAAAACGCTTATCCTTTTTAGATCGTAACCTGACGCTATGGATTTTTATTGCCATGGCTCTAGGTATTGCAATCGGAAACTTCTTTCCGCAAGCTTCTGTCGCACTCGATCAATTAAGTATCAACTCTGTGAATATTCCAATTGCAGTTGGTCTTATTCTGATGATGTATCCCCCCCTGGCAAAAGTGAACTATGCGACGTTGCCACAAGTATTTAAAGATAAAAAAACACTAACTTTATCTTTAATACAAAACTGGCTAATTGCCCCAGTACTGATGTTTGCTCTGGCTATTATATTTTTACATAGCTATCCCGAATATATGACTGGTGTCATCCTAATTGGTCTAGCTCGATGTATTGCCATGGTATTGGTTTGGAATGGCCTAGCTTGTGGTGATAATCAATATGTTGCAGCCTTAGTTGCCTTTAACAGTATCTTCCAGATTTTATTCTTCAGTACCTATGCCTGGTTATTCCTGACCTTCCTGCCACCTTATTTCGGTGTTGCTTCACAGGTCATTAATGTTGATTTCTGGACCATCACCCATGCTGTTCTGGTTTATCTTGGTATTCCATTTCTGTTGGGTTTCTTAACGCGTTGGATTCTGGTGAAACAAAAAGGGGTAGAGTGGTATGAAACTCAGTTTATTCCGAAAATCAGCCCGCTGAGTTTAATGGCTTTACTGTTCACGATTCTGGCCATGTTTAGCCTAAAAGGTGGTGATGTCGTGAGTCTTCCACTGGAAGTTTTACGAATCGCGGTTCCTTTAACCATTTACTTCGTTTTGATGTTCTTTATCAGCTTCTTCATGAGTAAATGGATGGGCAATGACTATCCTAAGACCACAGCAATCGCATTTACTGCAGCCGGGAATAATTTTGAATTATCACTGGCAGTCGCAATTGCCACTTTTGGTATCGCTTCACCTGTTGCTTTTACCACGATTATTGGTCCATTGGTCGAAGTTCCGGTGTTGATTGCCTTGGTGAGTGTTTCGCTCTGGCTGAGAAAAAAAGTTTTTAAAGAGGCCTAATTCTATGAATCTCCCAAACGTAGATCTTAATCTTCTTGAGCAACCGACTTTTGAAAAAGTTCAGGCAAAAGAACTTGCTCATCCCCCTCGCATTTTGCTCCTTTACGGCTCGAATCGAGAACGCTCTTACAGTCGCCTTGCCGTTCTTGAAGCCGGTCGAATCCTGGAGCATTTTGGGGCGGAAGTAAAAATCTTTCATCCTAAAGGGCTTCCTTTACCTGAAGATGCGGATACTGAGCATCCAAAAGTAAAAGAGTTGCATGAACTTTTAGCATGGTCAGAAGGCATGGTCTGGTGTTCACCTGAACGCCATGGTTCTATGAGTTCAATTTTTAAATCACAAATAGACTGGATTCCACTGGCAGGGGGTGCAATCCGTGCCACCCAAGGTAAAACTCTTGCCTTGATGCAAGTCAGTGGCGGATCACAGTCATTTAACAGCCTGAACCAGATGCGTATTTTGGGTCGTTGGATGCGGATGATCACCATTCCAAATCAGTCCTCAGTTCCAAAAGCATTCTTGGAATTCGAAGAAGATGGACGAATGAAACCTTCAGCTTTCTATGACCGGATTGTGGATGTGATGGAAGAGTTATTTAAGTTCACCCTACTGACCCGTGGTCAAAGCAAATACCTGACAGATCGTTATTCTGAACGTAAGGAATCGGCTGAAGAATTATCTAAACGTGTGAATCAGCGTAGTTTGTAAACGCTAGGTGATATTAAATGCAAAAGAGACATTCTAAATTAATTATTCTAGGTTCAGGCCCTGCGGGTTATAGCGCAGCTGTATATGCTGCACGTGCCAACTTAAAGCCAACGCTGATTGCCGGTTTACAGCTAGGTGGTCAGTTGACCACAACAACCGAAGTCGACAATTGGCCGGGTGACCCTGAAGGTCTAACTGGTCCTGCACTCATGGAACGTATGCAAGCGCATGCTGAACGCTTTGGTACTAACATTGTCTATGACCATATCAACGAAGTTGATTTAAGCGTTCGTCCATTCGTTCTGAAAGGTGATATGGAAGAGTTCACTTGTGATGCCCTGATTATTGCAACGGGTGCTACAGCGCAATATTTAGGCCTTGACTCTGAAGCTGCATTTATGGGTCAAGGTGTAAGTGCTTGTGCAACCTGTGATGGTTTCTTCTACAAAAACCAAAAAGTTATGGTTGTGGGTGGTGGCAACACTGCTGTTGAAGAAGCCCTTTATCTATCCAACATTGCTTCACACGTGACTCTAGTTCACCGTCGTGACTCTTTACGTGCAGAAAAAATTCTTCAAGATCATCTGTTCGAGAAAGAGAAAGAAGGTAAAATCAGCATCACTTGGAATCATCAAGTGGACGAAGTTCTTGGTGACAGAACGTCAGGTGTAACTGCAGTTCGCCTGCAATCTACCCAAGATGGCTCTAAACAAGATGTAGAAGTTACTGGCTTATTTGTTGCCATTGGTCATAAACCGAATAGCGGCATGTTTGAAGGTCAGTTGAACCTTCGTGATGGTTATATTCAGGTTCAAAGCGGTACGGCAGGTAATGCGACTGCTGCATCTGTTCCGGGTGTATTTGCTGCGGGTGATATTGCTGACAGCGTTTACCGTCAAGCGATTACTTCGGCAGGTTCAGGCTGTATGGCTGCACTTGATGCTGAAAAATATCTTGATAATCTGAATTGATGAGTAGGTTGTCATAATTGAAAAAGTGAATAAATGTAAAAACCCAGTCTTCATGATTGGGTTTTTGCACTAAAGAAATCAGATATAAAAAACAAAAGGGGAAAAGGCGTTGAACCAGAAACAGACGGAAACAGATGTCATCATTATAGGTGGTGGACAGGCTGCTTTATCTACTGCTTATTTTTTAAAGCGCAAGAAAATCCCATTCATTATATTGGATGAGCAAAATCAAGCAGGGGGTGCCTGGCTGCATACCTGGGAGTCATTGCGTCTTTTTTCTCCTAATACCTGGAGTTCTCTATCCGGTTGGATGATGCCCATCACTGAACAGACCTATCCAACACGAAATGAGGTGATTCAGTATTTATCGGCTTATGAACAGAGATATCAATTTCCGATTGTTCGTCCAGTACATGTCGATCGTGTGGAATCGAATGGAAAGTATTTAGACGTATATGCTGGAGAAAAGTTTTGGCGAGCCAAGGCCGTGGTTAGTGCAACCGGGACATGGAGCCAGCCGTTTATTCCTGATTATCCGGGACAAGAAAACTTTCAAGGTACACAGTTACATTCAGCCCATTACATGAATGCAGACCCATTTAAAGGTAAGAAAGTCATCGTTGTGGGTGGTGGGAATTCAGGCGCTCAAATACTCGCTGAGGTTTCACAAGTTGCTGAAACCATTTGGGTCACGAAAACTCCACCTCAATTTTTATCCGATGATGTGGACGGTCGTGTACTGTTTTTAAGAGCGACGGAACGCTTAAAAGCACAGCAAGAGGGTAAAGTCATTGATCAGCCTGTTGGGGGGCTTGGTGATATTGTGATGATTGATAGTGTTAAGGAGGCAAGGCAGAGAGGGGTTTTGCATAGTCGTCCACCTTTTAAATCATTTACCACAGACTCTATCATTTGGCCTGATGGCTCAAAAGAGCAAGTCGATGCGGTGATCTGGTGTACAGGGTTTAAAGCTTCTTTGGATCACTTGAGGACTCTGGGGGTGATAGAGCCAGACAACCTGATAGAGGTTAAGGACGGAAGATCGGTCAAGATGCCGAACTTGTGGTTGGTAGGCTATGGGGAATGGACTGGGATGGCTTCAGCTACGATAATTGGAGTTTCTAGAACAGCGAGAACCACAGTGGAGGAAATCGTTGCTTATCTACACGAAATTGATACTAAAAATTATTTAGAAAAATGAGCTATCTATCTCATTAGAGGATTTTAAAATAGACTCTTTTCAAGGCACTGTTGCAAATAACCACGAATGGTAAGCTGAAGACTGTTTTAGCTAAAGGTGCAGCATATGAATCCTTTCCATGGTCGGCATTTTCAGGGCGAAATCATTCTTTGGGCTGTGCGCTGGTATTGTAAATATGGCATTAGCTATCGTGAACTGCAGGAAATGCTGGCCGAACGGGGTGTGAATGTTGATCACACGACTATTTACCGTTGGGTTCAACGTTATGCTCCTGAAATAGAAAAACGTTTACGCTGGTATTGGCGTAATCCTACAGATCTGAGCTCGTGGCATATTGATGAAACCTATGTAAAAGTGAATGGACGATGGTCTTATCTGTATCGTGCAGTCGATCAACGTGGCGATACCATTGATTTTTATCTTTCTTCTAGACGTAATACCAAATCAGCATATTGTTTTCTTGGAAAAATTTTAAATAATGTGAAGAAGTGGCAAATTCCACAAGTGATCAACACGGATAAAGCACCCACATATGGACGTGCTTTATCACGGTTAAAACGGGAAGGTAAATGTCCACCAGACCTTGAGCACAGGCAGATTAAGTATAAAAATAACGTGATTGAATGTGATCATGGCAAGCTAAAGCGGATCATCAGGGCCACATTAGGATTCAAATCTATGAAGACGGCTTATGCCACAATTAAAGGTATTGAAGTCATGCGTGCACTACGTAAAGGACAAGCATCGTCATTTTATTATGGTCAGCCTCAGGGTGAAGTGTATCTAATCAACAGGGTTTTCGGTCTCTAAGTACTTTTTAAAGGGAACATCATCGACTCAAATCTCTATTTGCAACAGTGCCGAAAATATTACTTTCACTGCTCAATCTACCCCGATGGATAATTTGATGCTGCAATTGATGGGCGCTTTTGCACAGTTCGAACGTGAGATCATTTTAGAGCGTCAAAAAGAAGGAATAAAACTGGCCTCTGCTCAAGGAAAGTACAAAGGGCGTGTACATAAATTGAAACCTGAACAGGCTGAAGCTTTAAGACAAGAATGGAAGGAAGGAAAGTACCCTTCAAAAATGGCATTAGGCCAGGCATTTGGAATTAGTCGCCAGGCGGTATACCGCTATTTAAAAGCAAGTGAGTAACTCAATTAAAATGGAAAATATTCGAAATTTTCTTGAAGATAATCAAGTCAAAATCTACTTCTGTACCATCTTTATCGGAGTTATTTTTGGATTAACCATCAGTGGAGCGACGATTTTAGAAAGTTTGATTAACCCTGCACTGGCATTAATGTTATTTGCTACTTTTTTACAAGTACCTATTGCAGAAATTGGCAAGGCATTAAAAAATTTACGTTTTATTTCTGCATTACTTATTACTAACTTTATTGCCTTACCTTTAATTACGGCAGGTCTAATACAATTTTTACCTGAAAACCCACTTATTCGTTTAGCTGTACTTTTTGTTCTACTAGCACCGTGTATTGATTATGTGATTACTTTCACCCATGTTGGGAAAGGTAATGCAAGATTATTACTTGCGATGACACCTGTATTATTGCTTATCCAAATGATCTTATTACCAATTTATCTTGGTGTACTCCTCGGAGAAGAGGTAGCTCAGCTTGTTGAAATTGGTCCTTTTGTCCATGCGTTTGTATGGTTCATTGTTGCACCCTTAGCAATGGCAGCTATAGTTCAGTTCATTGGGAATAGAAATGAACAAGCAGAAAAAGTGGCTGAAAGCCTAAACTTATTTCCTGTACCTGCCACAGCCCTAGTTTTGTTTATCGTCCTAGCATCAGTTATGCCTCAAATTGGGCTTGCAAAAAGTGCAGCTCTTCAAGCTTTACCAATTTATATTTCTTTTGCCATTATTGCTCCATTCGTGGGTTGGATAATTGCTCGTATTTTTCGATTAGAATCTGGCTCTGCTAGTGCTGTGTCCTTTTCAGCATCATATAGAAATTCATTTGTTATTCTTCCATTAGCTTTTGCAATTCCGGGAAGTATGCCCATAATTCCTGCTGTAATCTTGACTCAGACTATCGTTGAACTATGCTTTTTACCAATCTATATTCGTCTGATACCTCGACTATTCAAAACCTAGAGATTTAAACATTTAAGTAGTTGTTATAGTTAGATAAAAGTATTCAGAAGCCCACGCTTACATCGAGTAATTTAATAAAGGGGGGGGGAGCTAGCTCCCCCCCTCTTTTATTCATTTGCTAATTAAAACTTACTCGCAACTTGATATGTGATGAATGAAAAGATGTAGGCTAATGCAAACAAATAAGTTGCCATAATGATGGGCTGTTTCCAGCTGCCAGTTTCTCGTCTAATTGTTGCTAACGTAGCAAGACAATGGGGAGCAAAAATAAACCATACCAATAATGATAAACCTGTGGCTAACCCCCATCCATCCGGGCCTGAAATTTGACTTAACAGACTTTGAGTTACTGTATCTTCATCACCTGACATCGCATAAATCACCCCAAGAGCAGCAATTACAACTTCCCTTGCTGCCATAGCAGGAATGAGTGCAATACATATTTCCCATGTAAACCCAATAGGCGCAAATATAGGATGAATTAAATGTCCTAACTGACCAGCTAAACTATAGTTAATGGCCGGCATGCTTGCATTATCTGGTGGTTGAGGGAACGTGACTAGCACCCATAACAAGATAGACAGTGCGACGATAATGCCACCAACTCGTTTTAAGAAAATAGTTGCCCTATCATATAAGCCTAATGCAATATTTCTAATATCTGGAATTCGGTATGTGGGAAGTTCAAAAATAAAAATACTTTCAGTTTTATCTTTTCGAACCAATTTCAGAAACACTGAAACTAATAACGCTGAGACTATTCCCGACATATAAAGACCAAAAAGGACTAATCCTTGCAGACTTAACCAGCCGTAGATTAATTGGTTCGGAATAAATGCCGCGATCAATAAAGCATATACTGGCAATCTTGCTGAACAGGTCATCAAGGGTGCAATCATAATTGTTGCTAATCGGTCCCGTTCAGAGCTGATACTTCTGGTTGCCATAATTCCGGGAATCGCACAAGCAAAACTGGATAGCAGAGGAATAAATGAACGGCCGCTAAGCCCGGCTTTAGACATTAATTTATCTAAAAGAAATGCTGCTCGGGGTAAATAGCCTGACTCTTCAAGCATTAAAATGAAGAAGAATAAAATCAAAATCTGAGGCATATATGCAAGCACGCTACCTGCACCAGCAATTACCCCATCCACAACCAAGCTTTTTAATAGAGGATGTTGGATTAGTGGTCCAATAAAATCACTGAGCCATGCGACAAAATTTTCAATGAATTCAATAAAAGGCGTTGCCCATATAAATACCGCCTGGAACATCACAAACATGGTTAAAGTTAAGATTACTAAACCCAATACAGGATGTAGAAAAATTTTATCTAGAAATGCGGTTCTTTTATCACCACTGTCATTATTTAAAATAACTTGTTTGGTGATTTGTTTGACCTGTTCAAAATGACTTAATTCAGAATGATAAGGAGTAATAAAAAGATTTTTTTGATCTAATTGATTAATTAAATCTTGAATTCCTTTTGTTTTAACTGCGACAGCTTCAACTACAGGGATACCTAACAGTTGAGACAGTTTATCCTTATCAATGGAAATACCACGCTTTTTGACCTCATCCATCATATTTAATACAAGAATCATAGGGCGATTTAGAGCACGAACTTCGAGAACCAAGCTCAAATGTAAGCTTAAATTTGTGGCATCTACAACGCATATAAAAATATCGGGTAGAATTTCACCTTTTAGCTCGCCCAAACAAACTGCCCTGGTGACTTCTTCATCTAAACTACTAGGTTTTAAACTGTAAGTTCCGGGTAAGTCCAATACTCGTATTGCATCACCAGAAGGTAATTTAAAAGAACCTTCTTTTCTTTCTACGGTAACCCCAGCATAGTTGGCAACTTTTTGTCGCGTACCAGTAAGCGTATTAAATAAAGAGGTTTTTCCGCAATTTGGATTACCGACTAATGCAATGTTCTTAATCTTCATTGGATACTAACTCTACAAAAATTCTTTCAGCTTCATTCTTTCTTAATGCGAATCTTGAAGTTTCAATTTGAACTAAAACAGGATCTCCGCCAAAAACACCTTTAGCGAGTACTTGTAGAGTTTCACCCTCTCTAAAACCTAATAGTTGGAGCCGTTCCAATACGGGATCAGTGGTATGACTGTATTGATTACCTTTTTTGAGATCTCTAATTTTGACGATCTGATTTTGTTTAACTTGAAATAGATTCATTTTCGATACTCTTACTTCAAAGCCAAAATCTTTCGAGCACCATTAAGCACGAATAAAGAAACCAGGATGCCAATGATTAAGTCTGGGTAAGCTGATCCCGTCCACGCCACGAGTACACCGGCAAATATAACGCCCATATTTACGACAACGTCATTCGCCGAGAAAATCCAACTGGCTTTCATATGTGCGCCATCTTCTCGATGACCAGAAATAAGATATAAGCATGTCACGTTAGCTATAAGTGCGAGCAGGCCAATAACAATCATGAGCGTTGATTCTGGCTCGCTTCCAAACATGAATCGTCTAATGACATCAATAATCACGATGACAGCAAGTAATAACTGAATCCAACCTGCGAAATGGGCTGCTTTCACTTGATATTTCGCAGCTTTTCCGACGGCATATAGCGCAATACCATAAACGGCTGCATCTGCAAACATATCTAGAGAATCAGCAATCAATCCTGTAGACGCAGCAATAATTCCGCTGATGAATTCTATAAAGAAAAGTAGAGCATTAATGCCTAATAACAGTTTAAGTACTTTAGCTTGTCTCACAGGATCAGGTTCATTAGGTATATCGCCTGAAGAAAGCTGTGTTTCATCAAGTTTCGCCCCAAAACCCAGTCCTTCGAGTTTAGCCGTAATTTGCTGAATCCCTTCATTATGGAAGACTTTCAGTTTTCGATTGGGAAGATCAAAAGTAAGACCTTTAACTGCTTCAATATCTGCAAGAGCCATACGGACCATTTGCTCTTCAGCAGAGCAATCCATTTTAGGAATGGTATAGGTACTTGTTTGCTTAGCCTGTTGATTGCTTATATAAGTTTCAGTCTTCACAAGCTTTGCACCAAAACCCAAAGCTTCAAGTTTGGTAGTTATATTTTCATCTTTTTGATTATGTAGAACCTTTAAAGACCGGTTAGGTAAATCAAAGATGAGTTTTTGAACACCATCAATTGAAGATAGCGCCATACGAACCATCTGTTCTTCCGCAGAACAATCCATTTTGGGAACTAAGTATTCACTCATGTAGTGCGAATCTTTTAAAACGTTTTCAGTGCTTAAATTTTCTTTGGGATCAGAACCACAACAGGATTGAGCGGTATCTTCACAACTGTTTGAAGTGTTACAGCAAGGAGATGAAGATTTTTCTTCTTCCTCTTCACCACAACAGCTAGGCGTATTATCACAATTCTTTGAATTGCTTGCTTCTGCAATTGATGGATGATTTTCTTGTTGAGATTTCTTATCTTCGCATGGTGTTTCTTTACTACATCCACAGCCACTCATAGTTATACCCATTAAAAAAATTTATAAACTTTGAATATTAGAATCCCTATAGTTACTATAGAGTCAAGATTTTTTGGAAATACCAACTCAATGCATTTAAAAATTGGTGAACTCTCTAAAAAAACCTCATGTTCAGTATTAACAATTAGGTTTTATGAAAAGGAAGGTTTAATTCCGGAACCCGAAAGAACGGAAGGAAATTACCGCCTTTACGATATAGGCTATGTTGAGCGAATTAAGTTTATTTTGAATTGCCGAACTTTAAATATGAGTTTGAATGAAATTCGTCAATTACTCACCTATAAAGATAATCCCAAGAAAAATTGTTCAGATGTGAATGAATTAATTGACTTACATGTCAGTGCTATCAGAGAAAATATAATCAAGCAACAAAAGCTTATTGAACAATTATCTGATTTAAGAGGTACTTGTGATGGTTTATGTACAATTGACCAATGTGGAGTTCTAAAAAATCTAGCTTGATTATCTAGACCTATGCTTTTTCAAAAACTCTGTATATCTTTACTTAAGGCTGCAAAAAGATTAAGGTGACTTAAATTTCGTGATCAGATCTTAGATAGCTTTGGTTAGCTTCCGATTGGTGTTTTAAATACAGATTTGTGTATGAAGAGAAAAACATTTCTAATCCAGATATTGGTACTCTTATTCACATTCCAGAATATTTGGAGTGTGGCAGAGGCTGCTTGTCTGCATGAAATGCCAAACATACCCAATTCAATACTCTCTAATCCAATCGATTTAGACGAAAAGAGTGATAGTCCTCGTCAAGCACTTTATTCCCTAGAAAACTATAAAGAAATCTATGACTATTGTCAGAAGGTTTGTTTTAACGAAAAGTGCAGTCATTTCTCAAATACAATCGTGATTCAGATTGACCCACCCGATGATCTGAAGCTTAAAGCTAATTTTGAGACCGGCATTACCCCAACTTATTTGGGAATAACTTTTTATAAACCCCCTTATCTGGATCAATTAACCCCGCCTCCCGATTTGCCCCTACTATTGGTGGGGTAGTCTTATAAAAGCCCACCACTCCTAATTTCATTATGCGTGGGGCATTTTCATGTCAAAAAACAAATTACATCAGGATACCTCCATCCTGAATTTATCCTGGTCAGCCTTAGGTAGCGGTATCTTGCTATCTGCAATGATCAGCTTCAGTACTTCCGTAGTCGCCAGTACTCAAGATTTAACGCTGCAGCAAGCTATTGAGCAGGTTAACCAATATCAAGCGTCCCAAAATTTCTGGGAAACGCAAAATAGTATTAATGCCACGAATCTTCAGCAAAGTAAGCTGTTTAAAAATCCTGAATTGTCAGTTGAACAAACGGGCTTTGGTTCAAATAATGAAAAAGAGCTTGCCATCGGTATATCACAACCTTTGGATATTTTTGGTGAGCGAAGAGCAAACCAAAAATTAGCCAGTCTCTCAATAGATAAAACAGCGCTGAAACAGAAGATTTATCAAGCACAAATTGAGCTTGCAGTGAAATATGTATGGTCGCAACTGGCCATTGCCGAACTTGAAAAAAACATTGTCAATGAACAACTTCGGGTGAGCGAAGAAAACCTTCAAGCAATCGAAAAGCGCTTTAATGCAGGCAGTATCGCGCAAGTAGATGTGAATCGCGCACGTTTAAGTCATGCTGAAAATATCCGTCTTTTTAGACAGGCCGACTTACAGGTACAAGTGGCAACCCAACAATTATCAAATTTATGGGGAACCTCTGATAAGTCATTGAAGGTAAACCTCTCTTCGCAAAAGCTTTGGCCAAAATCGACTCATGGGCAGGTTCAAGAATATTTAGCGGATAACTACATTGAGAAATATCGGATTTTACAGGTGTTAGAGTCTCAAGCAACGGTTGATCAGCTGAAAGCAAAGTCACGTCCTAATCCTACTTTAAACCTGGGCGTTAACCGCACCCAATCCTTGGATAACTCAACACAAAATCAACTGGTGGTTGGAGTCAGTGTACCGCTCAATATTTTCGATCGTCAGCAAAATGGCATAAAAATCGCGCAAGAAAAAATGAACTTATTAGAGCGTCAGAAAGACTTTTATCTAAAGCAAAATGCGCTGCAAATAGGCACGATCTTAACCGAGTTGCAGGGTTTAGAGCTTCAATTCAAAGTCGTTGACGAGACTCAAATTCCTTTGGCGACTCAAGTTCAAAGTAAAACTTTACAAGGTTTTCTGGCAGGAAAGTTTGCTTTAACCGATGTTCAGCAAGCCACGCTTCAATTACAAGACATCCGTCTACGTAAAGTCCAGTTGTTACGGGAGGGCTGGCAAAAGGCCATCGAAGCAGAAAGTTTAAGCTTAGGCATTAGCCCAAGTGAAGTCATGTCGAAAGATGCTATTGCACAAATCAATCAAAATTTATGGCAAGACATACAGGCCATGCCTGTCATTGGTGGGGGAAATTAACATGTTCGATCTTAAAAACAGCTTAAAAAAACAGAGCGGAAAAATCTCCCAACCCCTACTGATTAGTTTGGTCATCGGCGCTACCGTACTCCTCAGTATTTTCTTGATCTTAACGGGTAAGAATAAATCTGAAACATCAGATGAACATGCCGAGGAAGAAGGGGGAGAAGAACATGGTGGTGAAACCGAAGAGCATGCAGAAGGTGTGAGCCTGACTGCCAAGCAACTGGTGGAACAGGGCATACAATTATCAGCGGTCGATCAAGGCCCGGTGGTTAAATTAAGTTCTTATCCTGCCAAACTGAATGTGAATACTGACCAGCAAGCGCACGTCTCACCGAGTTTTAGTGGTCATGTAGAAAATGTCTATGTAGAACTCGGTCAAAAAGTTCAGAAAGGACAGCCTTTGGCTGCGTTGCTTGTTCCTGATCTAGTTGATCAGCAGGCCAATCTTAAAATTGAACAAACCAACCTTGAACTGGCGAAACAAGACTATGATCGTGAGCGTCAGCTTTGGTCACAGGGCATTTCAGCAAAACAGGACTATCAACGTGCTTATAACAGCTATAAACGGGCACAAATTCAGGTTCAAGCGGCCCAATCACGTTTAAGTGCATTTGGTGCAGTGAATGCCAGTAACGGACGCTATATTTTGAAAGCTCCCATTTCTGGCGTGATCAGTAAAAAGGATTTGGTTCTCGGGGAAAATGTTCAGTTAGCCGATCAACTCTTTACGATAGACCGGTTAGATCAACTCTGGCTTGAGTTTATTGTTCCAAATTCTGAAATTATGGGCTTAGCCCCGAATCAAAAGATCGAATTTAAATCCTTGCAAACGGAAAAGGTCTATCAGGCTGTTATTCAGACTTTAAATACTGAAGCGGATATTCAAACAGGCCGTCTTCAGGTGCGAGCAAAAGTTGAATCGAATGCAACCGAATTACGTCCAAACTTGATGGTAAACGTACAGTTGCAACAACGCAGTGAAAGTACCGCATTACGGGTACTTAAGTCCGCAGTTCAGAATGTCGATGGAAAAGATGTGGTTTTTGTCGCCACTCAGCATGGACAGAAAGTTGAATTCAGTCCGCAACCGGTGAAATTAGGGCAATCGTCTGGGGATAGCCAGTGGATTGAAGTGGTAAATGGGCTTAATCAGGGACAAAAATATGCAGCTCAAGGCAGTTTCTTACTGAAATCTGAGATGGAAAAAGGAGAGGCTTCACATGAGCACTAAAAGCCCTCACATTCCAGACCACGAATCGGTAAAACCTGAAGGGCTGTTTGATCGGCTGATCCAGTTTTCTATCCATAACGCCATTTGGATTATGCTGTTTATTGCAGCCTGGATTGCTATTGGTATTTATAGTTATCAAAAGTTACCGATTGATGCTGTACCGGATATTACCAATACTCAGGTGCAGATTAACACTTCAGCCAATGGCTTTACGGCTTTGGAAATGGAACAGCGGATTACCTATCCCATTGAGAATGCCATGTCAGGCATGCCGAAAATGGAACAAACCCGTTCGATTTCACGCTACGGCTTATCGCAAGTGACCATCATTTTTGAAGATGGCACGGATATTTACTGGGCCAGACAGCTTATCAACCAGCGCTTGCAAGAAGCAATGGGAGAAATGCCTGAAGATGTGCAACCTAACATGTCGCCTATTTCGACAGGTTTAGGTGAAATCTATCAATGGGTGATTAAAGCCGAACCAAATGCTAAAAAGCCGGATGGAACCCCTTATTCGGCGATGGATTTACGTGAAATTCAGGATTGGATTGTAAGACCGCAATTACAGCGCGTAAAAGGCGTTGCTGAGATCAACAGTATCGGTGGCTTTAATAAAACCTATGTGGTTGCCCCTGATCTGAACCGATTGCAACAATTGCAAATTCCTTTGTCTGATTTACAAACTGCCTTAACAGAGAATAATGAAAACCGTGGTGCTGGCTATATTGAGAAAAATGGACAACAGCTAACGGTTCGTGTTCCCGGCACTTTAAACACGATTGAAGATATCCAGAACATCAGTATTGCCAATAAAAACGGCTATCCGATTCGGGTGGCAGATGTCGCCAATGTCTCAATTGGTCATGACTTAAGAACAGGGGCTGCAACCTATAATGGTGAAGAAACTGTATTGGGTATTGCCATGATGATGATGGGAGAAAATAGCCGTACCGTTGCTCAAGCCATTGATGAAAAGGTGCAATCGATCCAGCAATCGCTACCTAAAGGTGTGGTGATTGAGACTGTGTATGACCGTACGCATTTGGTTGATCGGGCGATCAAAACCGTTCAGAAAAATTTGATTGAGGGTGCAATCCTCGTCATTGTTATTTTATTTCTCTTTCTAGGTAATTTCCGTGCTGCGCTGATCACGGCTTGCGTTATTCCACTGTCAATGCTGTTTACCTTGACGGGAATGGCAGAGCAAAAGATTAGTGCAAATCTGATGAGTTTAGGGGCACTGGACTTCGGTATTATTATTGATGGTGCAGTGGTTATTGTAGAAAACTGTATCCGTCGGCTAGCAGAAGCTCAGAAGCTGAAAGGTGGTTTACTTAGCCGTTCTGAAAGATTTAAAGAAGTCTTCTTGGCTGCAAAACAGGCGCGTCGTCCTCTCATCTTTGGACAGTTAATTATTTTGGTGGTTTATCTACCTATCTTTACCCTGACGGGTGTAGAAGCCAAACTTTTCCATCCTATGGCAATGACTGTTGTACTGGCTTTAATTGGGGCCATGATTTTATCTGTCACTTTTGTGCCAGCCGCAGTTGCCCTATTTGTCACTGGAGAAGTCAAGGAAACCGAAAGTCGCTGGATGCATTGGCTTAAAACCAAATATGAACTGCTTTTAGATAAAGCCTATGAGCTTCGTTTATTTGTGACTATTGTGGCTGCCTGTATTTTAGTGCTTACGGGCGTGCTAGCCACTCAAACAGGTAGCGAGTTTGCACCTCAACTGGGTGAAGGTGATTTTGCTGTTCAGCAAATGCGTTCCCCAAGTACAGGGTTAGAACAGTCACTGAGAATGCAGGAAAATACTGAAAAGTTACTGTTGAAAGAATTTCCTGAAATTAAAGCGATCTTTGCCCGTACCGGTACAGCAGAAGTGGCCACAGATGTTATGCCACCCAACATTTCAGATGGCGTGGTACTGTTAAAACCTCATGATGAATGGCCTGATCCAAAACAAACGATTGATGAGCTTCGCCAAAGAATGATTACTTTCTTAGCGACATTGCCGGGAAATAACAGTGAGTTCTCGCAACCCATTGAACTGCGCTTTAACGAGTTAATTTCAGGGGTGCGAAGTGATGTGGGTGTCAAATTATTTGGTGATGACATGGAGATTCTAAATCGCGAAGCGAATAAAATTTCTCAAAAAATTAACTCAATTTCAGGCGCGACAGCCGTTAATGTAGAACAGACCAGTGGCTTACCCTTGTTGAATGTAGAGGTGGATAAGTCCAGAGCTGCACAATATGGCTTGTCGGTAAGAGCAATTCAGGATCTGGTAGCTACAAGTGTCGGTGGCCAGAATGTTGGAACAATTTTACAGGGAGACAAGCGTTTTGATTTTGTCATCCGTCTAGATGAATCCCAGCGTAGTCCTGAACAGTTAGCGGTACTTCCTATTCAATTGCCGAATGGTGGTTTAGTCCAACTGCAAGATGTGGCACGCGTTGAAAATATCCTGGGTATTAATCAGGTCAGCCGTGAAAATGGTAAACGTCGAGTGGTTATTACTGCAAATGTAGAAGGACGTGATTTAGGCTCATTCGTAACAGAGCTTCAGAGCACGTTATCCAAACAGGAATTACCAAGCGGTTATTGGATAGATTATGGCGGTCAATTTCAAAATCTGATGTCTGCAAAAGCGCGTATGCAATTGGTGGTTCCGCTCGCATTGTTGACGATCTTTATTTTATTGATGGCTGTATTCCATAATATCAAAGAAAGCTTACTGGTCTTTAGTGGTGTACCGTTTGCCTTATGTGGAGGCTTAATCGCGTTGTGGTTGCGTGACATTCCATTATCCATGTCAGCAGGGGTTGGCTTCATTGCACTATCGGGGGTGGCTGTACTGAATGGCTTAGTCATGCTTACCTTTATCAAAGAGTTGCGACAACAATATGACCTTTATTATGCAACGTGGCAGGGTGCAATTTTGCGTCTTAGACCTGTGCTGATGACAGCTTGTGTGGCGTCCCTTGGGTTTGTCCCGATGGCTTTGGCAACCGGAACTGGGGCAGAAGTACAGAGACCTTTAGCAACAGTGGTTATTGGAGGAATTATCTCCTCTACCCTGCTTACATTGGTTTTATTGCCCGTACTGTACCGCTGGATGAATGAAAAGAAAGCTTCTTAATCCATTAGATTAAGCAATTTTTAGCAGAGATATTGAGCCTGTCTCAAGTATCTCTGCTAATCATGGATTGAATAAGGAAAATTTTATGTCAGAACATCATGATCATAGCCATGCGGTTGTTACTGAAGGAAATAGTAAGAAATTAATGTTTGCTTTGGGTTTAACGACTACTTTTTTAATAGTAGAAGTTGTCGCTGCTTTTATTACCCAAAGTTTAGCATTACTGTCTGATGCCGCTCACATGTTTACTGATGTAGCCGCATTAGCTATTGCTCTTGCTGCTATCAAAATTGGTAAAAAAGCCGCAGATGATAAAAGAACTTTTGGCTATCAGCGATTCGAAATTTTAGCGGCTCTGTTTAATGCAGTGATGCTTTTTGTAGTGGCGATATATATCGTCTATGAAGCTTACCAACGTTTTACGAATCCTGCTGAAATTCAAAGTATTGGAATGATGATTGTCGCAGTCATTGGTTTGGTCATAAATTTGATTTCAATGAAAATCCTTTCTGCGAGTGCTGAAGGAAGTCTAAATGTGAAAGGCGCATATTTAGAAGTTCTTAGTGATGCACTGGGATCGATAGGCGTGATTATCGGAGGAGTGGTCATTTATTTTACCCAGTGGATGTGGGTAGATACCTTAATCGCTGTGTTAATTGGCTTCTGGGTCTTACCTCGAACTTGGGTTTTATTAAAACAAAGTATCCATATTTTGCTTGAAGGGGTTCCTGATGAGATTGATATTGAGTCGTTAAGAAATGATTTATTGATGCTAGAGGGTGTTGAAGGGATTCATCAGTTGAAAGTCTGGGCTATATCTTCAAAAAACATTCATTTAACTGCTCATTTAGTTGCTCCTAATAGCGATCCAGATCAGCTCTATCAAAAGGCCTTAGACGTTCTAAAACATAATCATAGTATTACTGAAATTACGTTACAAATAGAAAGTACGGAATGTAATACATTGGAACAGCATAAACATTAAAGTGCTGCTCTTTCTACATGGCACTATTGCAAATAACCACGAATGGTAAGCTGAAGACTGTTTTAGCTAAAGGTGCAGCATATGAATCCTTTCCATGGTCGGCATTTTCAGGGCGAAATCATTCTTTGGGCTGTGCGCTGGTATTGTAAATATGGCATTAGCTATCGTGAACTGCAGGAAATGCTGGCCGAACGGGGTGTGAATGTTGATCACACGACTATTTACCGTTGGGTTCAACGTTATGCTCCTGAAATAGAAAAACGTTTACGCTGGTATTGGCGTAATCCTACAGATCTGAGCTCGTGGCATATTGATGAAACCTATGTAAAAGTGAATGGACGATGGTCTTATCTGTATCGTGCAGTCGATCAACGTGGCGATACCATTGATTTTTATCTTTCTTCTAGACGTAATACCAAATCAGCATATTGTTTTCTTGGAAAAATTTTAAATAATGTGAAGAAGTGGCAAATTCCACAAGTGATCAACACGGATAAAGCACCCACATATGGACGTGCTTTATCACGGTTAAAACGGGAAGGTAAATGTCCACCAGACCTTGAGCACAGGCAGATTAAGTATAAAAATAACGTGATTGAATGTGATCATGGCAAGCTAAAGCGGATCATCAGGGCCACATTAGGATTCAAATCTATGAAGACGGCTTATGCCACAATTAAAGGTATTGAAGTCATGCGTGCACTACGTAAAGGACAAGCATCGTCATTTTATTATGGTCAGCCTCAGGGTGAAGTGTGTCTAATCAACAGGGTTTTCGGTCTCTAAGTACTTTTTAAAGGGAACATCATCGACTCAAATCTCTATTTGCAACAGTGCCGGAAATAAAGGAAAAAGAACTGAATGAATTTTTAGCTTTAGTTAAACGCTACTTATAACTTTAAAGCACAGTCTTTTAAATAAAAAAACTGTGTGCGCACCTATTAATGACAGTGGTAATCACCAGTTTTACTGTTAGTATGACAACCCTGTGAGTTCGTTCCCCCAGAATGAGCATTCGCATAGGTAAATGACATGCCTATAAAGCATATTAATAAAATTCTTTTCATCTTAATCCCTCTCAAATAATTAGAATATCAACTGTATGATATTTAATAAAAGCCAACATGGCTTAGACTATTTCCAAATATATAAAGTAAAGCCAACAAAACTTTAAATGTATATAAAAAATGGTTAAATAATTGCAAGGGGGGCTTTAAAACGTTTTAATCGTAAAGCATTTCCTAGTACAAATATTGACGAGAGAGCCATTGCACCAGCAGCAAATACAGGAGAAAGTAGCAGTCCAAATTGCGGATAAAGTACACCTGCTGCAATAGGAATCAGAGCTGCATTGTAAACAAATGCCCAAAATAAATTTTCACGAATATTGGTTATAGTCGCTTTGCTTAAAGCGATAGCATTTGGCACTCCTTTCAGGTTGCCAGACATCAAAACCACATCAGCAGCTTCAATAGCTACGTCTGTACCTGTACCTATTGCTAAACCAATATCTGCTTCTGCAAGTGCAGGGGCATCATTAATGCCATCTCCAACATATGCGAGTTTACCATATTGATTTTTTAATTTTTTAACGGCCTCTATTTTACCTTCAGGTAAGACTTCTGCAATAACCTCATCAATACCTAGTTTTTTTGCAATCGCTTGAGCTGTATGACGGTTATCACCTGTAATCATGGCAACCTTTAAACCTAACTGATGTAACGCTTCAATTGCAGCAAATGTTGATTCTTTAATTGGATCTGCTACAGCAATAATGGCAGCAAGTTTCTGGTCAATCGCAACATAGAGAGGGGTTTTTCCTTCTTCTCCCAAACGATCCGAAAATTGAGAAAAAACATTAGGATTCAAACCTAGTTTTTCCATATATCGATCTGCACCAATATGAACCAAATGTTCAGACACCGTTGCTTCTATTCCATAGCCCGTGACTGACTTGAAATCAGCAACAGGAGACAGGATTAATTCCTTATCTATAGCGGCTTGTACAATTGCTCGAGCAATAGGATGCTCAGACTTTGATTCAACGGCTGCCATAAGTGAAAGTACGGCATTGTATTCAAACCCTTCTAAGACATGCAGATCGGTTAAAATTGGTTTCCCTTCAGTCAGGGTCCCTGTTTTATCAACAGCAACCACTTTAGTTTCTTTGAGCAGCTGCAAAGCTTCCCCTTTACGGAATAAAACACCCATTTCAGCACCACGCCCAGTTCCCACCATGATTGATGTAGGCGTTGCAAGTCCCATTGCACAAGGACATGCAATAATGAGTACCGCAACTGCATTAACTAAGCTAAACGTTAGGGCGGGCTCAGGGCCGAAGATAAACCAAGTAATAAAAGTTAAAAGAGAGAGACCCATTACTACAGGTACAAACCACATGGTAATTTTATCAACCAATGCCTGAATAGGCAGCTTGGAACCCTGTGCCTGTTCAACCATTCGGATGATTTGAGAAAGCACTGATGAACTACCAACAGAGGTGGCTTTGATATTTAAGCTGCCACTTTGGTTAATTGTTCCTCCTACCACAGTAGAGCCTATCGTTTTTTCAACGGGCATAGGCTCGCCAGTAATCATGGATTCATCAATAAAACTTTGGCCGTGAATAACTTCACCATCGACAGGGATACGCTCACCTGGTCTAATCTCTACAATCGTTCCTGTTTGAACTTCGGCAATCGGAACTTCTATCACCTGATTATTGAGCTGTATTCTGGCAACTTTAGGCTGCATTCCAACTAGATGTTGAATTGCTAAAGACGTTCGGCCTTTTGCCTTGGCTTCAAAAAATCTACCTAATAGAATTAAAGTGATAATAACCGCTGCAGCTTCATAATAAACATTGACCGTGCCTTGTGGCAGGACACTTGGAAAGAAAGTAGCAACCACTGAATAAAGATAAGCAGCCAATGTTCCTACAGCCACCAAGGAATTCATGTCTGGTGCTAAGCGGAATAAACTTGGGATGCCCTTTTTGAAGAAGCGTCGGCCTGGAAAAATTAATGCTACTGTGGTCAAGAAAAATTGCATTAACCAGCTATTTTGTTGGCCAATGTTATCCATCATAAACGTATGAAAGGCGGGAATCAGGTGTGATCCCATTTCTAAAATAAAAACGGGTAGAGTCAATAAGACTGACAAAATTAAATCTTTTTTAAGTTTTTCTAATTCAATATTTTTTTTATCTTGAAAGCTTTCCGTAGTTTGATGAACTGACTTTGCTTCAAACCCTGCTTTGGTGACAGCCTGAATTAACGAGTCACGAGTGACAGATGAGCTTGCCTGAATAGTCGCTTTTTCAGTAGCCAGATTTACATGTGCTGATTCCACACCCTCAACAGATTTTAAGGCTTTTTCTACTCGACCTACACAAGAAGCACATGACATACCCTCAATCGTAAGCTCTATTGGTTGCAGCGCTTCCACTTCGTAGCCTGCTTTTTCTACGGCTTTAATTAAAGTAGCGCGATCAAGTGGTTGATGCGCATAAATGACTGCTTTTTCGGTAGCCAGATTTACATGAGCCGATTCAACACCTTCAACAGATTTTAAAGCTTTTTCCACACGGCCTACACAAGAAGCACATGTCATCCCCTCAATCTCTAATGTTTCACTGTAGTGTGGCGTATCAGTCATTTCGGTACTCATATACGATCTCTATCATTTAGATATGCTGAGTTCTATATGCGAAGATCAGCTCGAACCAAGATTAGGGGGAATTCAGGGATTACTTTTATTTCAAGCAAGTACAGGTTTTATCTGTACGATGAGGAAAATAAGAGAGAGTAAAAGTGGTAAGGAATTCCCACTGTTACTCTAACAGAGATTAAGCAGGATCAGCTGTAAATCCACGCTCACTGAGAGTGGCAATGACTTGATCCTGACTCACCGTTGTGTTGATTTCAACAATACGGTTTTGTAAATCAATATCGAGTGAGGCATTCGAGTCGAGCTCTTTAATTGCGGTAGTAATGCCGCGTGCACAACCACCACAAGTCATATTAGCGATGTGAAATTTCATATGTTGCTCCTTTTTAACAAAACATTTGTTTAAAACATTAGAACAGTAACTCTAAACTTTCACCATACAACCAGCCTTTTTCTGAATCAGTTACTCGCTGTAACTTGGTCTGTTTACAACCTTACAGTTTTCTTCAGAGTATTCCAAAGAAGAGTGTTCTAATGACTACAGTAAAAGTACTTAACCAACATTAATGTGACTTTAAAATGACATTTTTGTCATCTACGATCACTCTGAAATTTATAAGATTAGTTATTTCAATCAATGGTAGTGAACTGAATAGATGAGACCGTTATGGGTTGAAGATAAGCTAAAAAACCAGTGACTACCTTTATGTATAATGCCTCATGATGCGATTTTACTGTTCTGATTGTCGTAAGTTGACAGTCCAGTAGAAACTTTATTGCTCAGCTACAAAAGATAAATGCAGTAATGTTAAATTTCCTCAATTCCCTTATTTTGAAATTCTCTTATTCAATACCCACGACAGTGGTTATATAGCCTGTTGTTAATAGAATTGATAGACCTAATAACATCTCAAATAAAATGGCATGACTAAGGTGTTTAGCGAATTTAGGATGTTGAAGACGCGGGGTGAAATACCATTTGTTGAAGGCAGCTAAAAGTAGAATACTTATAACAAAAAACATTTTAACCATGAAACCATAGCCATATGCAGTATTGATTAAGGTATTAAAATCTTTAATTAAAAGAAGAGCTACACTAGCGCCACAGGCGATTAATATCCCAACAATGAAAGCAGCAATACGTCCAAATACATGCATGCGATCTTTTAAAGGTAAACCACTTATTTCCCGGCTGGTTTTCCATAACGGATATAAAGACCCCATCCATAACGACATAACTAGAATATGGATTGATAATAAAATTTGAGCAAGTAAGGTTAAATTAGCGACATGTCCGAGCTGGGAAAAACTAAAAATAATCGGGATAAGTAAAATACAAAATATTGAACTTTCAATTATAGAAAACTGACCTTTGTTCCTGTTAAGTTTAACCACCATGAGAAGAAGTAAAAGAGCAAAACTAATAGAACGAAGAACGTATATATACCCCGTCGGAGTATTAACCAATATATTAATATACGTGGGGTCCACCATACCTGTAATACCAGTATTGGCAAAACTACCAATCAGAATAAAAAATCCCAAGGTACTGGAAATTAGGCCTAATCCAGCGCCAATTGTAATATATTTAAGAATCGATTCTTTTAGTTCAAGATATTGTCTAAGTAAAAAATAGCAAAAGGCTCCACCAACGACAAAAGCTACACTTAAATATAAAATAACCTTAGTTAACCAAGTGGCCCACATCCAATATTCAGAAATCATTATTTTTCTCCATTCTAGAACAACATGTCAGCACCTCACTGACATGTTGAAAGGTAATCAATTCTTATTTAGTTGATTTGATAGTGAAACTATATTCACCATTCATGTTGTGGCCATCTTTCCCCATTGTTGTCCAGACAACGGTATATTTACCTTTTTTCAGTTTCGGAAGAGCGACATCAAAGGATTTCTTTAAGTCATGAGTAACTTTATATTTTAAAGGAACATCTCTTCGCTGAGCATCCAGTAACTTAATATTCATCAACATAACCTCTGCACCAAAGTTAAGGGTCAAGTTCTTTGGTTGACTAAGGACAGATGCATTTTCCGCAGGAATCGCACTCACTAAACTCACATGAGCGAACGTAGTTGTAGTAGCCACAATCATCGTTGCAGCTACTACAACATTACGTAGAGCAGTCATTTTATTTTGAAATAATTTCATTTACGTTTCCTCTTGATTCGTTAGTTCATTAGAGATGACTTTATAAAATCTATATTTAATGAGACCACATCATCTCCTCTTATATTTCAATTATTAGTGAGAGACAGAAACAGAGCGATGACTTCAAAATTACATTTTTGTCATTTTTAAAATTTAAAATCTTTAACTATTAGGGTGTGTTGACACTTTTAGCTTAAAAAAATAGCGAAGTAGTAAAATCAAATCGCCAAACCCAATTTTACTATTCGCTATGCCTCGTACCATGCTGACAGATCAACACTGGCAAAAGTTGAAAGTTATTCTGCGTAATTTATCCATTTTATTGAAGCTATTCTCTATAGAATTAGAACAGGCTGTCCGTGGCGAGATATTCCTTCTTGTTTTGGTCATTCAAACTCTATTTTCAAACGTTTTAATCGTTGGTCAAGCAGCGGTAAGTTACTTAGATTATTCAAATTACTAGCCTCATGCCCCGATATGGAGTGGATTTTTATTGATGGCTCTCATGTACGTGCTCATCAACATTCTGCCGGTATAGCGAATCAATCTATTTCTAAAAGTGTAGGAGGAAACTCCTCAAAAATACATTTGATTGTTGATGCACATGGCAATCCTATTGATTTCATGATTACCGATGGAACCACACATGATGTTAAAGTTGCACCTGATTTAATATCAACATTAGATTTAAAAGAGACAAAAGTGGTATGTGCAGATAAAGGCTATGATTCAGAACCACTGCGTGAACAGATCAGGAAAACAGGGACTAAAGCGAATATACCAAAGAAAACGAATAGCCAATCGAACAATGACCATATGGACTGGTGTTTATATAAAATCAGGCATTTAGTTGAAAATATGTTTTGTAGATTAAAGCAATTTAGAGGAATAGCTACTCGATATGACAAGCTCAAAAGAAATTATCAAAGTTCTGTTGCTTTAGCCTGTATATTTTTATGGCTACCTTTATAGGGTTAATTATGAACAGTAAATGTCAACAGACCCTAAAATAATCTTATTGAAAAATAATGATCATTTAACAAACAAATTATGTAGGTGGTTGATTTATGAAATGTAGTAATCATTTTGTCTAAGAAAATAGTAGCTATTTAATTTTTTATATTTTAGTTTAAATATAAACATGTTATGTTTAATTTGATCTAATATAAATTTGTGGGCTAAGCACATGACTCAAACACGTCCAAGAATGACCAAATTATTTGAACAGCTTGGTTTAGCTTCTACTGAAGAAGCAATTGCAAAATTCATAGAGAGCCATCAGCTAGCTGGAGATGTTTTTTTAACACAAGCAATTTTTTGGACTGATGCTCAACGTCATTTTTTAGAAGAAAAACTACACTCTGATGGTGAATGGACGACAGTGATTGATCAATTAAATGAGTCTTTACATGAAAATTCAGTAAAATAATTTTCCGTTAGTATTAAGGATCTACATTCTTCCCTGCATTGAATACAACTCATTCATACAGTAGTACTGTTTTGGAGATGGAATCTCTATTATATAAGTAGTAGATTCCTTACTCTGAAATTTGGATTATAAACCCTAATATTAAAAATAATCTTCTTTACCTTCTATCTAATAAATATACCAATAAGTTTAATAATTAAATTATCCACCCTTTTTTCTATAAAAAACTATTTTGATCAACTGTATTTTTTCTTTAAAGGAATAACAGTGTAAATTACATTAAGAATGTGTCTCTAACTAGCCTTGGAGTCATCTAATCATTTCATTTTTATTTTTTTAAGCACATAAAATCATAACAACTTTAATAGTTTTAAAAGATTAATATTAAATAAAATTTTTGTCATCTCAGCATAGACTATATATTTCGAGAAGATCTCAAAATTACATTTTTGTCATTTTTAAAAATAATTAATTAATAGTGCTAAAATTTTTAAGAGAGACAGAGAATAACCAAAAATTTCATCAGTTTAGTAGTCAAATTCCTAGACTCTGTTCAGTACTAAAACATAGCTTTTACTTCCAAATTATTTAAAGGAAAAAAATTATGATGAAATTCAAAAACATTTTTTTGGGCTTATGTATCGCAGCCGCGTCATTGAATACATTTGCACAGCAATCCGATGAACACAAAGATCACCACCCTGAAAAAACAGCACCATCTGCAGTAACAATTAAGCAAACAGTTACCAGCACCACTGCTACAGATAAAATGGCTGCAATGGATCAACACATGAAGGCGATGCAAGCCATGCATGAGAAGATGATGGCTGCAAAAACCCCACAAGAACGTCAGAAACTTATGGCTGAGCACATGAAACTCATGCAAGGAGGTATGAGTATGATGAAACAGATGGGCAGCCAAAGCATGAATACAAATATGGCTGACCGTCAGCAGATGATGGAAAAACGTATGGACATGATGCAATCCATGATGCAGATGATGATGGACTGTATGCCTCCGTCAGCAACTAAATAGTTACCCATGAATTAGGGGAAAGCACCATGAATCACCAACACCAAGAAAATAATTCAGTACCTAACTTCTGGTCTACACGTTATGCCATTGGTCTAATCGTGCTGGGTGGTATCGCAGCTTATTTTCTATTAACGGAACATTTAGCCCACGTTATCGGTGCTTTGCCTTATTTATTCCTTTTAGCGTGTCCACTGATGCATATTTTTATGCATGGTGGTCATGGGCATAACCACTCGCAGCAAAAAAAATCCGATATATCTGATAACAAAAAATAGCTCTTATCAGGAGATCCATCATGAATCATGCGGAATCGGCTTATGGTTTATGGACGCTGGTTATCATTAACTCAGCAGTTTTTATCATGTTCGCTTTCAGTTTTTTTAGACCTTCCACTGCGCGCGATTGGCGTACATTTGGGGCCTTTTCGGCTTTTATCATTGCTCTATTTGTCGAAATGTATGGTTTTCCTTTAACCATTTACCTGTTATCTGGTTGGCTTCAAACTCGCTTCCCTCAACTTGACTTACTTTCTCATAATGCAGGTCACTTGTGGTCAACGCTATTAGGTGAAAAAGGTGATCCACATTTTGGCATTTTGCATATCGCCAGTTACGTTTTCTTGGGCTATGGATTTTACCTGTTATCAACGTCATGGCACGTGCTGTACAACGCGCAACGTCAGCATTCTTTAGCGATCACAGGCCCTTATGCACGTATACGTCACCCACAATACGTGGCTTTTGTGATGATCTTGCTGGGTTTTTTATTGCAATGGCCAACTTTACTGACACTGATTATGTTTCCAATCCTACTCTTAATGTACAGCCGCTTGGCAATTAAGGAAGAGGCTGAAATGAGTAAACAGTTTGGCGCTGTCTATGACAGCTATGCTCAACAGACTCCGAGATTAATTCCAAAATTCGGCCATAAAACCACTTTTCCATAAGAGAATTATTTATGTCAGATCAAAAAAATCATAACCAGGACCATATGGCACAGGCTACAACAGACGTACTGAAAGACCCAGTCTGTGGTATGACCGTCACTGAAGAATCGAAATACCATGAGGAATTTAAGGGGAAAACTTACTTTTTTTGCAGTGATAAATGTCAATCAAAGTTTCATAGCAGCCCGGTGCAATATATCGCTAAACCCGCAACGACGACTGCCGATGCACATACACAGCATCATCAGACTGTTCAACACGTTAATGCGGCAAGCACAACAGGTACGACCATCTATACATGCCCAATGCATCCAGAAATCAGGCAAGATCATCCTGGAAACTGTCCTAAATGCGGAATGACACTGGAGCCACTCATTCCTGAATTAGAGGAAGATGAGAATCCGGAGTTACGTGATTTCCGCCGACGCTTCTGGTGGACACTGCCATTGACCATCATCGTGACTTTTTTGGCGATGTTTGGTCATCAAATGAACCTGTTCAATATGGCTGTTCAGAGCTGGATTGAACTGGTGTTGTCACTCCCAATTGTACTTTGGGCAGGTTGGCCATTTTTTTCCCGGGGTTGGCAATCGGTTGTGAATCGCAGCCCGAACATGTGGACGCTGATTGGTTTGGGCACTGGAGCTGCATTTATTTATAGTGTGGTCGCAACCATTGCACCGCAAATCTTCCCAGACTCATTTATTTCCATGGGTCGTGTCGCTGTTTACTTTGAAGCTTCAGCGGTCATCATTTCATTGACCCTACTGGGACAAATATTGGAGTTAAAAGCACGTTCGCAAACTTCTGCTGCAATTAAGTCACTCCTTGGGCTCGCTCCTAAAACAGCTCGCCGAATCCTGCCTGATGGAACTGAAGAAGATGTTCCTCTAACGCATGTCCATGTAGGAGATTTACTCAGAATTCGCCCAGGTGAAAAAGTGCCTGTGGATGGTGTAATCACTGAAGGAAGTAGTTCAGTGGATGAATCGATGCTGACAGGTGAACCTTTACCTATCACTAAACGTATCGGCGATAAAGTCATTGGAGCTACCCTGAATACCAATGGTTCATTGATCATGCGTTCAGAGAAAATTGGTTCAAGTACCATGTTATCCCAGATCGTACAGATGGTGGCGCAAGCTCAACGATCGAGAGCACCAATGCAACGTATGGCTGATCAGGTAGCAGGTTGGTTCGTCATGGCTGTAGTGACCATTGCCTTGCTTACCTTCTTTGGATGGGGACTATTCGGCCCAGAAGAATCAAGCTGGGTTTATGCATTAATCAATGCTGTGGCAGTACTCATTATTGCCTGTCCTTGTGCACTAGGCTTGGCAACTCCAATGTCTATCATGGTTGCGACGGGTCAAGGTGCTACTCATGGTGTGCTGTTCCGTGATGCAGCAGCCATTGAGAATCTACGCAAGATTGACACACTAATCATCGATAAAACAGGTACGTTAACTGAAGGACGCCCTGTATTCGATCGTGTAGTTGCCGCATCAGATTTTGACGAATCTGAAGTATTACGTTTAGCCGCCAGTCTTGATCAAGGCAGTGAACACCCGCTAGCCGAAGCGATTGTAAACGCAGCACACGAACGTGGCCTGTCTCTTGAAACACCAGATAATTTTGAATCGGGCTCAGGGATTGGTGTTCGAGGTCAAGTGGGCGATCGTCAGTTAGCTTTGGGCAACACAGCACTGATGGAGCAATTGGGTATCTCGGTACAATCTCTGATTCCGCAAGCCGAAGAGCTGCGTTCGGAAGGTGCAAGTGTGATGCATCTAGCCATCAATGGTGAATTGGCCGGTCTGCTTGCAGTATCCGATCCCATCAAAAAAAATACCCCAGAAGCACTTGCCACCCTGAAGGAAGCGGGTCTACGTATCGTGATGGCAACAGGAGATGGTCTCACCACTGCCCGTTCAGTCGCAGCACGTCTAGGCATTGATGAGGTACATGGCGAAGTCAAACCCGCAGATAAACTAGAACTGGTCAGCAAATTGCAGAAGGAAGGTCGCATCGTGGCTATGGCTGGTGATGGCATCAATGATGCACCAGCCTTGGCTAAAGCTGATGTCGGTATCGCTATGGGAACCGGGACTGATGTTGCAATGAATAGTGCCCAAGTTACGCTGGTCAAGGGAGATTTACGAGGGATTGCTGTTGCCCGTTCACTTTCGGAAGCTACTGTCGGCAACATGAAACAGAACCTCATGTTTGCTTTCCTTTACAATGCTTTGGGTATCCCTATCGCGGCTGGCGTACTATATCCATTTACCGGTTGGTTGTTGTCACCGATGATTGCCGCCTTGGCTATGAGTTTGAGTTCAGCTTCAGTCATCACGAATGCCCTTCGCCTGCGAAATAAAAAGTTATGATAGAGAGTTCTTTTCTTCCACCAGATGTATCAGGGCTGGTTGCAGCACTCGCCATCGGCCTGCTCATTGGTTTAGAACGAGGATGGCAGGATCGAGAACTGCCAGAAGGCAGCCGAGTAGCAGGTCTACGTACCTTCACATTGACAGGATTGCTCGGAGGAGTGCTCGGTCATTTACAACCAAACTTCGGAGCTTGGCCGCTAGTTGCGGCCGTATTAGGGCTTTCCTTATTACTAACAGTGTCCTATGCTCGTACCGCAAAAATTTCCGGTAATTTAAGTGCTACCACAATTATTGCGATGCTGTTGACATTAGTTCTAGGCGCATATGCATCCCATGGTAATGTTACTTTAGCATTAACTGCGGCTGTAATCGTCGCTGTGTTTTTGGATCTCAAGCCAAAATTACATAGTTGGTTACGCTTGATAGAGCATCGTGAATTAACCGCATCCCTGCAGTTGCTGGTACTTTCTGTCGTTATATTACCCTACTTACCCAATACGGGTCTGGGACCTTTTGCTGCATTAAATCCTTACCAGTTATGGTGGGCAGTGATCCTGATTGCCGGACTCTCTCTGGCAGGTCATTTTGCCATGCGGCTTACCGGTTCAGAAAGAGGCATATTCTGGACAGGTCTATTGGGTGGTTTGGCATCTTCTACAGCTGCAACTGTCGCACTGGCACGCTATACACGCCAGCACCCCGTCATGGTCAGTGCTGCTATTTCTGGAACATTGGCTGCCTGTGGCATCATGTTTTTTCGTATGGTTGTGCTGATAGGCGTCATTGAGCCAGCATTGCTAAGCACTTTTGGTGGTGCAATGATGATTGCGGGAATCCTTCTGCTGGGTATGGCATTGTGGAGACAACGCCAAATTACCAGCGCTGAAAACAACGATCGAACAATAGAAGCAATGGCTCCTTTTGATCTTGGGACAGCATTCAGCTTCGCTGCTTTCCTGGCTGTCATGGCAGTCTTGGTCCCGGCAGCAAAACAATGGTTGGGCACCAGCGGCATCTTCGTATTATCGACTATTTCTGGGCTAGCAGACGTAGATGCTATTTTAGTCTCACTTGCCCGCCTGCATAGTACTGAAGGCTTAACAACAAATGTGGCTGCTGTCGCGCTAGGGCTGGCCACACTGAGCAACATGTTAAGCAAAGCGACAATTGCATGGATGACAGGGGGGGCACAGTTTGGCCGAGCTATCATATTTGGCTACACAATTGCCATGATAGGTGCTGGCGTAGCTCTGGCTCTCAGTTTGAGCTTTATGTAAGGTCAACTCGGGTAAATAGAAGATGTTCAAAAAATGAGTTAAAATGATTCCCCTTGCATGGATTCACTTTGAAAAACAATGGTAAAAATGATTCGACCATTGAGGGATTCAGCCTGGATGGTCGCCCCAAGCATATCAAGAATAGATTTTGTTATGGCAAGCCCTAAGCCGGTTCCTTCTTCTGTTCTTTGTCTAGACGCATCTGTTCGATAAAAACGATCAAATAATCTGGATAGTTGTTCAGGAGAGAGTTCAGGGCCTTCATTTTCAATTGAAAATATTGTGTTATCTAAATTCTGTTGAAGTTTTATCTGTATTGTAGAATTCTTGTTTCCATATTTAACTGCATTAGACAATAGGTTGCTGAGTGCGCGACGTAACATAGCAGGATCACCTTTTACATTGCCAGATCCTGTTTGTTGAAGTGTCATATTTTTTTCGGCAGCTAGAGCGTCATAGAAATCAAATAAAGCGGTAACTTCTTTAATGAGGTCAATATTCTGTAAGTTCTGTAAATTTAAGCCATGTTCTGCTTTTGCCAAGAAAAGCATATCGGACACCATTCGAGCCAAACGTTCAAATTCTTCTAAATTAGAAAATAGTATTTCTTGATAAGTAGCAATATCTCGGTTACGGGCGAGACATACTTGAGTTTGGGTCATTAAATTATTAATCGGTGTTCTAATTTCATGTGCTAAATCAGATGAAAAATCGGAAAGTTTTTCTAAAGCTGACTCTAGTCTGTCCAGCATAGCATTGAAGGCGATTGCCAATGATTTTAGTTCGGTTGGTGTATGCTCAACTTCTAAACGTTCTGAAAGATGTTGAGCAGAAATTCCTTCTGCGACCTTAGCCATTTTTTGCACTGGTCTTAAACCTCTCCAGGTTGCAAACCAACCTAAAAACATTAAACAAATTGTACCAGCCAAACCAATATACAAAAGTTGACGCTTAAAATCTTTTAGAAAATGTAGATGTTCTGATGTATCGATCCCAACAATAATTCGTACAGATTGTATTTCAGAATTTCTATTTATACCTGTAGTGTAGATCATGCCACGATAGGTCTTATTTTGAACTTGCCATTTAATCCATGAATTATTTGCTGACTTGATTAAATTTTGAGTATTAATGATTGAGGATGCTGAACTAAATAAAACTTTACCTGTCGGTCGTTCTATTTGGACCATAAGATCATGGTGTCCAACTAACGCATCTCTTAAATAAAGATCAAGTTCTGGAGAATTTTTAGGATGCTGTTGGAGAAGATTCTGAATAAGCTGGATTTTACCTTCTAATTGGGTACGATCTTGCGTTTCAAAATGATGCATCACTAATTTATGGATGAAAAACCCCATCATAATGAGAATGCATATAGTCGATAATGAGAAAATAATACCAATACGAAAACTGATAGATTTGAATAATTTATTATTCATCTTCTACCTCTAATACATACCCCATTCCTCGAATATTCTGAATTAACTTAGGGGTAAAATTACTATCTACTTTATTTCTTAATCGTTTAATAGCGACTTCAACTACATTTGTATCACTATCAAAGTTCATATCCCAAATTTGAGATGCAATAAGTGCTCTTGGTAGAATTTCACCTCTTCTACGCATAAAAAGCTCCATAAGCGCAAATTCTTTAGCCGTCAGATCAATGCGTTGACCTGCTCGTGTTACCCGACGTTTTCTCAAATCAAGTTCTAAATCAGCAATCTTAATAATATTATTATCTTCTCTTTGTTGCCCTCGTCTAAGGAGCGTTTTTATTCGAGCTAGAAGCTCTGCAAAAGCAAAAGGCTTAACTAAATAATCATCAGCGCCTAGCTCTAATCCTTTTACTCGATCTTCGATTTGATCTCGGGCGGTAAGAAAAAGAATGGGCATTGTTTTACCGCTGCTACGAATATCATTGATAATATTCCAACCATTTAGTCCAGGTAACATCACGTCTAAAATAATTAAGTCATACTCTTCAGAAAGAGCTTGATGTTTACCCGTTAACCCATCTGTAACCCAGTCCGTAATATAGCCAGCTTCGGATAAACCTTGCTTGAGATAATCACCAGTTTTTTGTTCATCTTCAACTAATAGTATTCTCATTTCCGAATCCTAAGTCATTCATTAAAACTATAATAACGTTATAAAACATCTGATCGAGATAGATTACAAAAATGTCATTTTCAAGTCACTTAGATGTTCAGTGCTTCACTTTATTGTAGTAGCAAGAAATTAACTTTTAGAGAAACTTATGAAAACTGTAGTGCGTCGTAGTCTAACAATTTTAATGTGTGCTGGAACTTTAATTGCTGGTACTCAATCTTGGGCAAAAGATGTATCAACCTCAAGTGCCACTAAAACGGTAAAAGCACAGGAACCTTGTACAAAACCTTGTAAAATGGAAAAAGATGACAAGACTCAGCAAGATCATAGTCAACATCAGTCTCCTAACTCATCTGACATGTCAAAAATGGATCATGCTATGATGAATATGGACCATTCTAAAATGGATCATTCAAAGATGAATATGCCTAGTAGCAATAAATAATTTTATAAATAGCGAGAAAGAAGTATTAAAGTTTATACTAAATATTTGCTTTATTACTTCAATCTTGACCTTTCTAAAGGTGAGATAGAATGTCAAATAAGTTAAGTCATGTACTCTTAATTGGAGTTGGTTTATTTTCATCAACTTGGGTAATGGCGGCAGTTAAAGAATATGATTTAACAATCGCTGAACAAACTGTAAATATCACAGGAAAACCAGTTGAGAGAATTACTGTAAATGGTAAATTCGTTGCACCACTTCTTGAATTTGAAGAAGGTGATGAGGCCGTTATCCGTGTTCACAATAAGTTAAAAAATCAGGACTCTTCAATCCATTGGCATGGCTTATTATTACCTGGAATTATGGATGGTGTACCTGGATTTAACAAATTTAATGGCATTGCCCCTAATAAAACTTATGAATATAAGTTTAAAGTCCGCCAAAATGGTACTTATTGGTATCATTCACATAGTAAAGGACAAGAACAAGACGGTTTATATGGTGCTTTTGTTATTTATCCTAAAGATAAAACTCCACTAACAGCTGCTGAAAAAACCGATAGAGATTATGTGGTTTTGCTTTCTGATTTTCATAATTCGACAAGTGATCAAATCACAAAGAATCTTAAAAAAGAAGCAGATTACTATCAGAACCGCCGCGAAACAGTATTCGATGTATTAAAACAAGTTAAACGTGATGGGCTAAAAGCGACTTGGCAAGACCGTTCTATGTGGAATCAGATGCGAATGCTGAAAACAGATATGTCCGATGTGACTGGTTATACATTTTTAATGAATGGCAAAACACCTCAGCAAAACTGGACCGGTAACTTCAAAGCTGGTGAAAAAGTTCGCCTTCGTTTTATTAATGCTTCCGCTATGTCATTCTTTGATGTACGCATTCCAAACCTAAAAATGACTGTAGTCAGTGCTGATGGTCAACCTGTAAAGCCCGTTCCTGTAGATGAGTTCCGAATAGGTACTGCTGAAACCTATGATGTCATTGTGGAACCAAAACAAGCACATTACCAAATTGAAGCTGAATCTATTGATCGTACCGGTTTTTCAGTGGGAACATTACATGAAGAAAGCAGCCCAGCAGTCAAACAAATTGAGATGCCTAAATCTCGCCCTCGTGCTTTATTAACTATGGAAGATATGGGGATGAGCCATGACATGTCATCTATGAAAGATATGAATCACGATATGTCTTCTATGAAAGGTATGGATCATGATATGTCTTCTATGAAAGGCATGAATCACGATATGTCTTCTATGAAAGGTATGGATCATGATATGTCTTCTATGAAAGGCATGAATCATGATATGTCTTCTATGAAAGGTATGGATCATGATATGTCTTCTATGAAAGGCATGAATCACGATATGTCTTCTATGAAAGGTATGGATCATGATATGTCTTCTATGAAAGGTATGGATCATGATATGCCGATGAATAGCGCTACTGTCAAGGCGGCTTCAGACAAGAATGATAATACCGTATTTGGATGGGCAAATGCTTCAACACCTGAAGGTAATAAAGCATTGCAATATAGTGATTTGCAATCGTTAGATCCTCAAAAAGACACTCGTGCCCCTGAACGTGAAATGGAAATCCGTCTTGGTGGGAATATGGAGCGCTACATTTGGACAATTAATGGTAAGAAGTTTAATGAAACAGAACCATTCAAAGTGAAATATGGGGAACGTATACGCTTGAAATTTGTGAATGACAGTATGATGGCTCACCCAATGCACTTGCACGGTATGTTTATGCAGCTTGAAAATGGTCAAGATCCAAGTAATATGCCAAATAAACACACGATCATTGTGCCACCAGGGAAAACAGTTACAACTTTACTTACTGCTGATGAATTAGGTGAATGGGCTATCCACTGCCATTTGTTATATCACATGGCAGCTGGAATGATGAACAAACTCATTGTGGCAAATGTAGATAGCAATGATGTTGATTCAAAAAGTATCGTTGCCCAACCCCATGCAAATGATAAGGGAGTGAATCAACATGCAAACCACTAAAAAACTTTTTTCAAAAACACTTTTATCAGTTGCTTTAATTGGTTTAGCAGGTATGGCATTTGCTAATGATAATTCGACTGAAAATCTAAATAAGAGTACGTCAAGTATGAATGTGCTTTTAAAAGAAGCTGGAGGATTAGGCTATGTTGAACGTAATGCTGCTCAAAATACTTCAAAAGGCAAATTAGCTCTTAGCCAAAATCATGATAAACATCTGAACGAGCATGGTGGACAGATTTACCAAACAACTAAATTTTCCAATGAGTGGGTAATTGATAACGATGGTAAGGGTAGTTTAGGTTCTAGTTTCGAAACATTGATTGGAACAGATGAGAATCGAGTATTTGTTGAAGCCAATCTGAATAAAGCAGAGAGTAATGATCCCAATTATGATGTGTCTGCACTTTATAGCCGTAATGTAGCACCATTTTGGGATGTACAAGCTGGTCTAAGATACAGCGAGGATAAAAATAACAAGAACAGCGATCGAGTCGATGGTGTTGTTGGTATATTAGGTCTTGCTCCTTATTTCTTTGAGACCAAAGCTTACCTTTATGGTGGAAAAGACAACTTCTGGGGAGCTAGTTTTGATTTCGACCGTGATTTATTACTCACTCAAAAGTTGATTACTCAGCCATATATTGAAGCAGATGTTGTGTTTAATGATAATTCTGACTTTGCATCAAAGACGGGATTGTCAGAATTGAAGACAGGTATTAAAACTCGTTATGAGATTACCAAACGTATCAGACCATTTGTTGATATAGCCTATCAATATGAGAAAGGAAAAAAATCAACTCCTTTTCAAGAAGCAACAGATTCTGAAAAGGGATGGCTATATGGTGCAGGTATTGAATTAGTTTTTTAATTTGTCTCGATATTAAAATAGCAGCCTTAAGGCTGCTATTTTAATGAATAAAATTGCTAATTTTTTCTAAATCTGTAAAACTAAAAAAGCTTAAATTTTGGTCATGACATTATGCACTGGTTAAAAACATGCCTTTCGCTGTTTTTATCATTTGCTATCCTCATCGTAGGATCGGCAGCAGTAGCTTCATCTGTACATAGTCCATGTTTAATGTCATCTCAAGATATGCAATCCATGCAAATGATGAATTCTGAAGATCATGAAAAAGCAAGTGCTATGCACATGGATTGTATGAAAGCTGAAGTACAGATTAAGAAGCAATTACATGATCCATCATGTATGTCTAAGCAAGATTGTATTATGTCATTTTCTAAAATTGCATATACATCTACAGCACTAGGTGTTTTGCAATCTATGGTTTCTTCCCCTGTGGAACAGTCTGCTTTTTCTCCATTAAATCAAAATTTCACCTCATCTGATCCTTCCAATTTATGGAAACCCCCACGCTCTAATTAATTTGATGACTAATCATCATTCATAGAGTTTTCTATGGATGTTCTGCACGTGCGCGTGTACATCATTTTAGAGCTAAAAATATGAACTTTAATAAAGAAAAGCTGTCCCTAAAATGGGGTGGATGGTCAATAACCGCAGTTTGCTTTCTCTTGAGTTATGGTCATGCTTATGCCGAACCACTAACTTTGGATACAGCCTTAAAACTTGCGGAGCAATATGCACCTACCCTTAGAGCAAATAGTGCTCGAATTGAAGGGGCTGAGAATGTAGTTTCAGCTTCTGGCATTTTACCCAACCCTAAATTATTTTTCGGTTTGGAGAATTATCCTATATCTGGTGATGCGTCATGGTCAGTCACACAAGATGGCATGACCATGCAGAAAATTGGTGTTATGCAAGATTTTCCAAACCGCGCCAAAAGACAAGCCGAGGTCGAGTTAGCAAAAGCTGAATTGGGTTCAGCTACTGCTCAAACTGAGATTCTACGTATTGAGTTACGTCAGAAAGTCGCATCTGCTTGGCTTAAACGCTTTTATCTTGAGCGTAAATTGGCGCTATATGATGAACTGTTTTCAGAAAATCGATTACTTTCTCAAATCACACAGACACAGGTCACATCCGGTCGGACAATTGTTGCTGATGCACTTGATCCAAAACAAGAAGCCACTGTATTACTTGACCGGAAGGATGATTTACTTCGTGATTTAAATAAAGCCAAACTAGAATTACATCGGTTGGTCAGTGTAGAGCAAACTGGAAATCCCTCTCAAATTGAAACCTTACCTGACCAAGCTCCATCCATCCATCTTGATACATCAAAGCTGTATCATAACTTGCATCAGCATCCTGAATTAAAAGCTTTTCAGGCTGAAAAGCTAACTGCTGAAGCAAAATTGAAACAAGCTCAGGCTTTACAAAAACCTGATTGGGGTATTGAGCTTGCATACCTGCATCGTGCCCCAGAGTTTGGCGATATGATCGGTGTACAACTGACAACTGAGCTTCCTGTATTTTCAAAAAAACGTAGTGGTCCCCTCATTCAGGCAGCCCTAGACGAGCAAAACAGGATTACTGCGGATCAAGAAGCCCAATACCGTGAACATCTCACGAAGTTAGATGACGGGCTATCCGATCTCGATGCGCTTGATCAGCAAATTAGACGTGCAATGCAAATAAGTATTCCACTCGCTAAACAAAAAGTGGGTTTACAGTTGGCAAGCTACCAAGCTGGTAAAAGCAATTTGTCTGATGTTATTACTGCCCGACAATCTCTTTTAGAACAACGTTTGCGTCTCATTGATCTCCAACAACAACAGGCTGTGACTAAAGCCCAACTTTATTTTGCCTTTGAAGAGCCGACCTTAAACCATGCTGAGGAGCAGCCATAATGTTAAGAAATAAATTGGCAATGACTGTCATGGGAGTTGCCACAATTAGTCTTGTCGTAGGTGGCGGTGCCGGATATTGGTTTGCTCATCAGGAAGAGGGTTCTCAATCGGCATCGGTAAGCCAGAAGCAGGATGCTAAAGTGCTTTATTGGTACGATCCAATGAAACCAGGACAGCATTTTGATAAGCCAGGCAAGTCTCCATTTATGGACATGCAACTGGTACCTAAATATGCAGACGAAAATACTACGATGACGGATGAAAGTCGTCCTACAGTCAAAATAGATCCAACTCTTCAACAAAATTTAGCCATCCGTTACGGCACTGTTGAACAGGCTGTAATTGGAAATGCCATGTTTACTAATGGCATATTACAAGCAAATGAACGGCAAACAGCTATTTTACAAACTAGAGCAAGTGGCTTTGTTCAGCGAGTGTATGGGCATGCTGTTGGAGATATGGTGACCGAAGGAAGCCCTATAGCTGATATTTCAATACCCGAATGGACTGGAGAGCAAACTGAATTTTTAGCTGTGCTCCGTACTGGAGATCGTTCCCTTATTCAAGCAAGCCGTCAACGTTTGCAGCTTTTAGGAATACCACAAAATGTGATTCATCAAGTTGAGCGAACTCGTCGAGTGCAATCTAATATAACTTTGCAAGCTCCCATTAGTGGATTTATTGATTCACTAGAAGTCCGCAATGGTATGGCTTTGGCTATGGGACAAACCTTGGCCACAATTAAAGGTATCAACCCGATTTGGCTAGAGGCAGCCGTTCCTGAAAAACAAATTGCTGGAATCAAACGAGGTATGAGTGTAGAAGCCAATTTTGCTGCTTTTTCTCAAAAAGTAACTGGCAAAGTTATCGACATTTTGCCTACCTTAGATACAACATCAAGAACTATTAAAGTTCGGATTGAATTACCAAATCCTAGTGGTCAACTTAAGCCAGGGATGTTTGCTTCTGTCAATATAATAAATAATCCCCAAAGCAGTTTGGTTGTACCAGAGCAAGCTGTTATACGGACAGGTACTCGGAATGTTGTCATTGTAGGGCGTGAGCAAGGGCGTTTTGAACCAGTTGTTGTACAGTTAGGGCAAAGTGATGGCAATAAAATTGCAGTCCTACAAGGGTTGAAAGCTGGTCAGAGAGTAGTGATTTCAGGACAATTTCTGATTGATTCTGAAGCAAATTTGCAAGGCGTATTGGATAAGCTCAACACTGGGCAACCAATTGCATCATCTCAAACGATTAAGAGGTCAACATATCAAGGTCTTGGTAAAGTTGAAAAAGTCACAAATCAAGATATTACCATTTCACACCAAGCTATTCCTGAGTTGGGCTGGGGTGCTATGACCATGAGCTTTAAACAGCCCGTACAACCATTTACCCGAATTCAGCAAGGTGACCAGGTCAACTTTAGTTTTACAAAAGTTGGAAATTCTTATGTCATTTCTGACATTTCAAAGATGTCTATGGCATCTTTGAAGAACTAACGGGAGAACTATTATGATCGCCCGTATTATTCGTTTTTCAATTTTGAATCGTGTATTTGTCTTATTGGCAGCTTTAATTCTGGCAGCTTGGGGTGTTTGGGCTGTAAAAAATACTCCGGTTGATGCTTTACCAGATTTATCTGATGTGCAAGTGATTGTCAGAACTAATTACCCAGGTCAGGCACCACAAATTGTTGAAAATCAGGTGACGTACCCTTTAACAACAACGATGTTATCAGTACCTGGTGTTAAAACTGTTCGTGGTTATTCTTTTTTTGGTGATTCATTTGTATATGTCATTTTTGATGAACATACCGATCTTTATTGGGCCCGTTCGCGTGTATTGGAATATCTAAATCAGATTCAGGGAAAAATGCCTGCAAATGCGAAATCTTCATTAGGGCCAGATGCCACAGGCGTTGGCTGGGTTTATGAATATGCGTTAGTTGATCCAACAGGACAACATGACCTTTCACAACTGAGAAGCATACAAGACTGGTTTTTAAAGTATGAACTAAAGACATTACCCAATGTGGCTGAAGTTGCCACGATTGGGGGAATGGTGAAGCAATATCAGGTTGTTTTAGATCCAAGTAAAATGGCCGCCTTAGGAGTTACTCAAAACAATGTCATTGAAGCGATTCAAAAGGCCAATCAAGAAACCGGTGGTTCAGTTCTGGAGATGGCTGAAACTGAATATATGGTACGAGCTTCTGGTTATTTAAAGACATTAGAAGATTTTCGACAGATCCCGATAAAAACAAATAGTTTTGGGATTCCTGTTACTTTAGGCGATGTTGCAACTATTCAACTCGGACCGGAAATGCGTCGTGGTATCACTGAGCTGAATGGACAAGGTGAAATTGTTGGCGGTGTTGTGATTTTACGGGCCGGTAAGAATGCACGTGAAACGATTACTGCTGTGAAAGCAAAACTGGCTGAATTGCAACAAAGTTTACCTAAAGGAGTGCAAGTTGTTCCTGTATATGATCGCAGTAAACTGATTGATCGGGCAGTCGAGAATCTCAGTCATAAATTAATTGAAGAATTTATTGTGGTGGCTTTAGTCTGTGGACTTTTCCTCTGGCATTTACGATCAGCAATGGTAGCTATTGTTTCTTTACCACTTGGGATTTTGTCGGCTTTCTTAGTCATGTACTATCAGGGCCTAAATGCCAATATCATGTCATTGGGGGGGATTGCCATTGCTATTGGTGCTATGGTTGATGCAGCGGTTGTGATGGTTGAAAATGCACATAAGCATATAGAGACTTGGCAGCATGAACATCCCAATCAAGTATTAGAAACTCAAGCACGCTGGAATATTATTGCCCGTTCCGCCAGTGAAGTTGGTCCTGCTTTATTTTTTTGCTTACTTATCATTACCTTATCTTTTATTCCTATTTTTACTTTACAGGCACAAGAAGGACGTTTGTTCTCGCCTCTGGCGTTTACCAAAACCTATGCCATGGCAGCGGCAGCTGGTTTATCCATTACCCTGATTCCTGTTTTAATGGGTTATTGGATTCGAGGGAAATTACCTTCTGAACAGCGTAATCCACTGAACCGTTTTCTGATCAAAATATACAGCCCTATGTTGGATAAGGTTTTAGCTCATCCAAAGACAATTTTACTTGGTGCATTGCTAATTTTCCTTATTAGTCTTTTCCCTTTAACACGCTTAGGTGGGGAGTTTCTACCCAATATGGATGAAGGTGATTTACTGTATATGCCTTCAGCTTTACCGGGATTGTCCGCAGCAAAAGCTTCTGAGCTACTCCAACAGACTGATCGAATGATTAAAACCGTTCCTGAAGTTGCAACAGTATTCGGTAAAGCTGGTCGCGCTGAGTCAGCCACAGATTCTGCACCATTAGAAATGTTTGAAACCACGATTCAGTTCAAACCACGGTCTGAATGGCGTTCAGGTATGACACCTGACAAATTGATAAAAGAACTAGATAAGGCAGTCCAAGTACCGGGTTTAACAAACATTTGGGTGCCACCTATCCGTAACCGGATTGATATGTTGGCAACTGGGGTGAAAAGTCCAATCGGGATTAAGATTTCAGCAAATGATCTGCAAGATATTGATCGGGTAGCACAGCAAATTGAACAAGTGGCTAAACAGGTGCCCGGTGTTAGTTCAGCTTTAGCTGAACGGCTCACAGGTGGTCGATATGTTGATGTCGATATTAACCGTATGCAGGCTGCGCGATATGGTCTCAATATTAAAGATGTACAGCAAATCGTCTCATCAGCGATTGGCGGGGAAAATATTGGAGAAACTGTTGAAGGCTTGGCACGGTATCCCATTAATGTACGTTACCCACGAGAGATTCGAGATTCACTGGAAGCCTTAAGAAATTTACCGATTCTAACAGAATCTGGTCAACAAATAGTCTTGAGTAGTGTTGCTAATATTCAAATTACAGATGGGCCGCCAATGCTTAAAAGTGAGAATGCCCGTCCAAGTGGTTGGGTCTATGTCGATGTACAAGGACGTGACTTAGCTTCGGTTGTACAAGATTTGAAGCAGGCCATAGACCAAAAAGTAAAACGTTCTTCTGCCATGAGCATTAGCTATTCAGGACAGTTTGAGTTCATGGAGCGTGCGAATGCTCGCTTAAAAGTTGTTATTCCAATTACTTTGATGATCATTTTTCTATTGCTCTATTTGATTTTTAGGCAAGTACAAGATGCTGTTCTGATTATGGCAACACTACCTTTTGCGTTGATTGGTGGTATTTGGGCTATGTACTTGAGTGATTATCACTTTTCGGTTGCGATTGCTGTTGGTTTTATTGCACTTGCTGGTGTTGCCGCAGAGTTTGGTGTAGTCATGTTGTTCTATTTAAAGCAAGCAATTGAGCATGCACAGCAAAGCCTATCTTCTTCAACGGCATCCTTAACAGAGCAACAACTCAATGAGGCAATTCATACAGGGGCCGTGCTACGTGTTCGCCCTAAAGCAATGACAGTCGCTGTCATTTTGGCGGGGTTAATCCCTATTCTGTTGGGGACTGGAACAGGTTCTGAATTAATGAGTCGTATTGCTTTACCTATGGTTGGGGGCATGATTTCAGCCCCTCTCTTATCTATGTTTGTTATCCCTGCGGCATATCAGCTTTTAATCAAAAGAAAACTATCAAAGAATTGATAGTTTTATTATTTCGTCTAAAGAGGTTTTATTATGTTGAAGTTTATAAAAATTATTGCTCTTGTTACCACTATTGCTGCATTAAGCGCATGTAGTAAAAATGAAGCATCAGAGCAGAAGAAAGCAGACGCACCTATGGAGCAGATGAATAAGGAGTCTTCTACCGCTACAACGGCTCAAGCCGTTGGCGTGATTACTGCTATTGATACGAAAGAAAATATTTTAACACTCGACCATGAAGCCATTCCTGCGATTAAATGGCCAGCAATGACTATGGGCTTTAAAGTCGCTGACCCGGTTTTATTAAGTGGTTTAACCGTAGGAGACAAAGTTGACTTTGAATTAAAAGCAGAAGGAGAAAATTATATAGTCATCACTGTGAAGGCTAAAAATCTATAACAGCCTTAGTATATGATGCCAGTAGTGCTATATCCTTTAGACGCTATTGGCATTTTTATAGAAGTTAAATAAGATCGCTTTAAAAATTCCAGTTTATATAGTTCAATTCTTGAATTTTATTTTATCAATTCCACTGGGCTTTGTTGCACAAAAATTTAAAAACTAGGATTTCCTATATCTACTCAAATTTAAGTGACAACTCGGGTATGTGGTCTGCCTAACTCTGTAAACTTATTTAAGACAGCCACTCGTGCATGAATCTCATTGACTTGGCTTTGAAAGTTTCTCGCACTAAGTTTATCTCCCAATAATTTGATACAGTGCATCTTAGTTTCAACTAAACTTCGTCGATGATAGCCTGACCATTTTTTCCAAATGGTTCTGCCTAAATGTTTAACTGTTCGAAGTAGTTCATTTCGCTCTAGCGAGCTCGTCTTTTTATCTTTCCATGGCTTTGCATTTTTCCTAGGTGGAATCACTGCTTGTGCTTGTCGATCTGCAATGACCTGACGGCACTGCTTGGTATCATAAGCTCCATCTGTATATACGGAATCGATCTGCTCATCGTGTGGAATCTGATCAAGTAAATCACCAAGTACCTGTGAATCACTGACGTTGTTTGTAGTAAGTTGAACAGCTCGTATTTGTAGCGTTTCAGCATCTATACCAATATGCAATTTACGCCATTGGCGGCGATATTCAGGCTGATGTTTCTTTCGTTTCCATTCACCTTCACCTAGAAACTTTAAGCCGGTGGAGTCGACAAGTAGATGGAGTCCACCACTAATTTTTTGATAGCTAATTGCGATATCAATATGCTTTTGTCTTCTGCAAATGGTCGAGTAATCTGGAGCTGTCCAATCTAGACCACACAGTTTAACGAGACTTTGAACAAAGCCAGTGACCATACGTAAAGATAATCTAAATAGAGATTTAATCATAAGACAGCATTGGATAGCTGCATCGGAGTAAGTTTGATTTCGTCCTTGTTTGCCTTTTGATGGGGCATACCATTGCGTAGCAGGATCAAACCAAATGGCAATATTTCCACGATTAATGAGTGCTCGGTTATATGAAGACCAATTGGTTGTACGATAAATTTTAGGTGTAGGCTTATTCATTTGAAAATTATATTGTGGAATAAGCCTTTAGAGATAGGTTTGTGCAACAAAGCCGATCCAATCATTTAGTCATACTTGAATCATGATAGAAATCATCAAACAAAAAAATTGTCCTTAAGGACAATCATCGAAACTATTGGGACAACATGCTATATTTATTATTTTAGAGAGGTAGATCGAATGGCTATACCAGTGATTGGATTGTTCGTTTATCCCAATATAAATCCATTTCACTTCTCTATCCCCCATATCATTTTCAATATCAAGATTGAAGATAAACCCTTATTTGATCTGAAAATTTTTTCTATAGATGGCCAGCCCGTAACAACAGAACAGTCTATGATGATTATCCCTGATGGTGGGGTCGAGCTCATTAAAGAGTCGGATCTTATTATTATTCCTGGGTGGGATGATTTTAATCACGAGCCTGAACAAGTACTTATCGATGCCCTAAATTGTGCATATCAGACTGGAATTAGAATTGTAGGGTTATGCTATGGAACTTATGCACTGGCATATGCTGGTTTACTTGACCATAAAAAAGCAGCTACGCACTGGATGGCTGAACAAGATTTCAGTGAGCGGTTTCCACAGGTTCAACTTGATCATGATGCCCTGTATGTAGAAGACCAAAGGATTGTAACCTCTGCTGGAACAGGTGCAGCATTAGACTGCTGCCTATATTTGGTACGAGAAATCTATAATGCAAGAATTGCGAATAAAGTCTCTAGAGTAATGGTAATTCCACCTCACCGTGAAGGTGGGCAAGCTCAGTTTATTGAACAGCCAGTAGCAGAATCGAGTCAAGATGCACAAATCAATCTATTACTTGATTTTTTAAGAAAGAATTTAGTTATACAACATAATATTGAAAGCCTGGCTGAACAAACACATATGACACGTAGGACGTTCACACGGCATTTTAAGAAAGCGACAGGTATGACCCTAGTCGATTGGCTGAATACTGAAAGAATCAGATTAAGCAGTGAACTTTTAGAAACGACAAACTTGTCTATCGAAAAGATAGCCGAGCTTTCAGGTTTTAATAATCCCGTATCATTTAGAAAAAATTTTCGTGAAAAATATGGCACCAGCCCTCAGGCATGGAGAAAAGCTTTTGGGATCATTAATGAGGATAATCTTCCCTATTTAACATAATCTCTATTATACGAAATCAATCTGTTAGAACCCATTTAAAGTGTCTATATTCTCACCAATAAAAATGTCTGGTCTATGATGCACATCAACATCATGGACTGGATAAAACTTGAGATGCTGATCACTATGTCTGACAAGGAAATACAACGTCTTGCAGTCCTGCAAGATGTTCGAGATCAACGTATTACACAAGTCCGTGCTGCTGAAATTCTGAATCTTTCAACCCGTCAAATTACCCGGTTATTGCAGAAGCTAAAGCAAGACGGTGTTTCAGGCCTGACACATGCCAGTCGTGGCCAACCTGGTCATCATCGTCATGATGAAGCCGTAAAGTCTGAATGCCTTTCCATTATTTCTGAACATCTGCTGGGCTTTGGTCCAACCTTGGCTCATGAGAAGCTCAGCAGCATATTCGGTCTGAATATTCCTGTAGAAACGGTTCGACGCTGGATGACAGCCAATGAACTCTGGATTCCGCGATCCAAACGCCTGAAACGTCCATATCAGCCTAGATATAACCGTGATTGCTTCGGTGAATTGATCCAGATCGATGGCTCATATCATGACTGGTTTGAAGGTCGAGCTGCCAAATGCTGCTTGCTGGTCTATATTGATGATGCCACTGGAAAGCTGCTGCATCTGCGCTTTTGTGAGGCTGAAACCACCTTTGACTATATGCTTTCGACCAGAGCCTACATTGAGCAATATGGCAAGCCACTGGCCTTTTATAGTGACAAACATTCGGTATTCAGAGTGAACCAGAAATCCAGTCAGGACAGCCAGATCACGCAATTTGGACGAATTCTCAGCGAGTTAAACATTGATATTATCTATGCCAACTCACCACAGGCCAAAGGGCGTGTGGAACGAGCGAATAGAACACTACAAGACCGTTTGATTAAGGAAATGCGTCTGGAAGGCATCAGTTCGATTGCGGAAGCAAATGCATGGTTACGTTGCTTTATTGAGCAGTTTAACCAGAAGTTCGCCAAGTGTGCGAGAAACTCAAAGGATTTGCATCGTCCCTTAATAGAGTCTGATGCTGAGCTGGATGATGTGTTTACCTGGCAGGAACCGCGTAAGGTCACGAGGAGTCTGACCATTACTTATGACAAATGTATTTATCTGCTTGAGCCAACAGCGCTGAATCATAAGCTCGTTGGGCAATACATTACTTTCATGGAATATCCAGATGGTACTGTGGCAATCATGCATGAAGGACAGAAGATCAACTACAGTATTTTTAACAAGTTGTCTGGATTACAGCAGAATGAAGTGGTTGAGAATAAAAGATTAGGCTCAGTTCTGGCCCATATTCAGCAACAACATGAAGAGTTGGAAAAACAGAATAAACGTACTCGTGCCAAGAAAAGTATGCCAAGTCGTAAAGCTCAGAAAGCTGTGATTGAACAAAGAAATTTAAATCCTGTGCTTGACTGTTGTCATTAAAAACAGGACATTTTAAATGGTTTATCGCATAGACATTTTAATTGGGGAATAACACAATCTGTAAGCCCAAAATAGAAATGTCCGGTTTCTCCAAAGTAAAAATGCTTCATAGGCATTTTTCGCCTGAAAGGCACACCATTTTTCAGTGCAAAAATGTGGTGGTCCAGCTTGATACAGGTGCAATGTGGATGTTCAAGGCTATCATCTTTTCTTTGTGCTCTTGAATCAAAACCCCATGACAATTTCAGTTACCTCTTTCAAGGTGAGCACTTACAGCCTGATTAATTAAGGCTTGAGTGTTATGTGCTGACTGCATAATTTGATCAAAACTTACTTTGCGGTCGTTAATGAAATTAGATTCCATCATATATGAAAAGTCTAGTTTCAGCTGATCTAAGTCTTGTTGATCAGGCACAAGTATAAAATCTCCAGCCAAACACTTTTCGTAATTCGCATAACTGGCATTAAAGAAAATTCTCTTCAGTGCTACAACATCATTAAGCAAGTGAATATCTGAAATTGCTCCCTGTCCAATCGCATGATTAGACAGAGCCATCAGATCAAACCAATGACGTGATAAACGTTTAGCATTTTCTCTGACCCCTCGATGGCACTCTACATGAATCAAAGTTGCCTTTTCCCAGAAGGTCCGTTGTGGAGCTAATACCGTGACCATGCTCGATGGAAACTCCAGTACATCTCGATAAGCATCCTCTGATGCAAGAAATGGCTGAATATGGTGTACTTCATTTGGATTAATGATATTTCGGCCACCAAATTCAATCAGTACGTATTCCAGCATGTAATTCTTACTGTCTTTGTTCAAGACTGAAGGGAAAGTAAATTTGATGGTTTCTCCATCTTCACTCACTTCGATTTCGAACAATTCAGCACGAGGTAGTACAGCGACCTGTGCTTTAAGGAATGGAGCCACGACATCATTTGCATAACTTTTAACTTCAGCTCTAAGAGCAGCATCGATTCTACGGCGTTGCCCCGATCCTAAATGTTCAGGCGCTGTTTGTCGTTCGGCAAGGTTGAGTTGTTTCACCGAATCAAATTGACGATAGTCTAAGGTAATATCGATGTCTTCAGAAAAACGATCAATGACATTAAATACTTTTGACAATGAGGTTCCCCCTTTGAATGCCATCTCCAATTTGTTCGGCATTTCAAAAAGCTGTTTAAGCACCCAACAAACCCACACATCCTTCTCAACGATTGGCAAGTCCTTATCAGGTCTTGTTGAGCAATAGTCTCGAATAATAGCAGTTTGGTCCTTTACTCCGAGGTGCGTAAACAATTCAGGCATTTGAATTTCTCTTTAATCTTATCACGTAAGAGCGTATGAGCTTTCTTTAACAGCTGGATCAGATAATCGCTCTTTCAACCAACCACTCATTTGCATACGTTTTAATCTTTTAAAATGGTTTTCGCTCAATCGGGATTTAACCTGTCGAACGACCTCCTGGTCCACATGTTCTCGACCTAAAAATATTAATGCAGAAAGAGCCATTCCAACTTCAGTTCCTGAAGCCTGTAAGATGTTTTGATTTTCAGTATGAATGAACTTTACTCTTGTGCCTGCAATGATGACTTCTCGTGAAGGTCCATTAGTGTAAAACACTTTGGTTAGTGGCACTTGAGTACTTAAGCCTAACTTGTTCACCGCAGATGAACCATGTATTTGCAAGGTCTCTTTATTACGGTTACTGATGACTTTGATAACTTCATTAACATCTGGTGGAACTGGTCTACCCTTCAAAAATCGATTGAATTCAGGCTTGTAGTAAATACCATTTTGGATACGTAAAATTTTACCTTCCTGAACCAAGCGAGAAAGGACACGGAGGATTGTATCGTGCGAGCCTTCAACATGAATATTGTCTACAGAAAACACTCGACCACGCTGTAACCTTGCGATTTTATTTCGCACTGATTCAGAAACGTTTGATGTTGTGTGAGCATAAACACCCATGACACTCTCCAATTCCAATATTACACATCAATAATACAATATTTTCAGACAAAATTAACTTGAAAATCCGAATACTTTCGGACAAAAAATCGTATATACGAACCTATAATCTCATATTTTAAGGGTGTTTTATCTATTTTCAATGACATTGATTATCCGAGCTTAATCAAAAATGAATAACCTAGCTATATTGTGATTTAAAGTATTCGTAAATAATCCTTAAAAGTCTTATTCGGATCATTGAAGAAGTGCTGATCCATGGGAATACACGCTATAATTTGATCCAGCCGGAAGTTCCTGAAATCTTGTTTCACTTCACACCAAGCTTCATCAAAGAAGGTTAACCCCAATGGTCTAACATGTCATGTGGATAAAGCATTTTTTATTAGGATTAAAAGCCAAAGAATTATTACCTTAGCACCTCTTGAAATGTAGACTTACAACACAATATACAAATAAACTTGATAATTACGTGTAAAAATGATCACAACCCAACAGCCTGAACCAACAGGTATACATCTGCCAGAAAAAACAGGAAAAGTTAAAGTCTTAGCCTTAAATGGTGGTGGTGCGCGAGGCTTGTATACGATCAGTGTCCTAGCTCAACTCGAACAAATTATTGAAGATGAATACCAAATTCCAAATGTAAGGATTGGAGATTATTTTGATCTAATCACTGGGACTTCTATTGGCGGGATTTTGGCACTTGGACTGGCAAGTGGTAAAAGTGCACGGGAATTAAAAGAAAAATTTAAAGATAGTGCGCCATCAATATTCCCAACATGGCGATTTTTTTTTCAAACTTTCATCAAGGTATTTTTTCCTGTCTACGACAGCGAACCTCTACGAAATACAGTTAAAAATATGATTGGCGATAATACTACATTTAAAGACCTAACACGGAGAGTAATGATTCCCTCTGTTAATCTCTCAGAAGGTTGTCCTCGTTTTTTTAAAACACCACATGGTGAGTTCTTCCATAAAGATGCAAATGTCAAATTGATTGATGCCGCAATGGCAACTTCAGCTGCACCGACCTACTTTAAACCACATTTTATTGAGAGTGAGGGACACTTCTTTGCAGATGGTGGCTTAGTCGCAAATAATCCCAGCTATATTGGATTACGTGAAGTATTAATCGACATGCAACAGGATTTTAAAGGTATATCAGTCAAAGACATCAACATTTTGAATGTCGGTACGTTGAATGAAAATTTCTGTATCCGACCTAAGACCTTAAAACGGAAGTGGATTACTGGTTACATTTTCCTTTGGGGTTTAGGCAAACGTCTTGTAGAAAGCACCATGACAGCCAATCAGGATATGCAGAAAAAGATGTTGATTCGTGAATTACGCCCTCTTGGGCTTTTAGATAATTACGTTGAAATTGATAAGACTATTCCAAATGAAGCATCACAAGATATTGCTTTAGATAATGCATCTAAGTATGTTCTCGGCACTATAGAAGGTTGGGGTATCAACGATGCACATCATAATTACACTCAAAACCCCAAATTACGAGCTTTCTTTACTTCACCATCAGAACCATTCGTGAAAAAAATAGGCCAAAATAAGGAAAATGCAGCATGACTTGGAATTTTCACAGCTACTATACTAATCGTGATACTGGCTTGATTGGTCAGTTAATCCTTAGTGATCGTGAGAAAGATGCGCTCAAAGCACTACGTCAAATTGTACGTGAACGAACTCGGGATGTTTTTGATGAAGCAAAACTTCTTGTGAAGTCATCTAAGCTTCACTATACAGCTTTATCATTCCGTTCCGAGTTTGTGAGCACAAATTTCAAGTATCTATCACCAGATGATCAAAAGATTCTATCTGAACTGATTATGGATCTGTCTGAAGATCTAAAAGCGGAATTCTTGAAGTTAGCCCCACGTTTTTGGACTCAAGGTAGCTTCATGTATGACACCTTAAACCGTCCATATAAAACTCCTCCACAAGAAATGGACATTGATGATGGTACATATCTACCAATGCAATTCTTTGAGGATAAACCAGCCATTGGACATCAGCTTTTATTGCTATTGGTGGATGCCTCACTCAATTCTCTGGCTGCGGAACGTCATGGGTGGTCATTTGAAGCCAAAGATACTTGTGGTCGTATTAAGATACCAGCAAATAATGTCCATATTGACGTGCCAATGTATGCTATACCTTACGAAAAGTTTCTGGAAAAAGAGGTTCTGTTAAGAAAGGCTGCAAATACACAAATTTTTGCTGAAATGTATGACAGTGTTTCAGTTGCTGATCACGCACTCTATGATCAAATTGAAACGGATTGCGTGAATCTAGCAGTACGTAAAAACGATGCAAAATGGATTAAAAGTGATCCTAAAGATGTTCACTTATGGTTCCAAGATGCTTGCCAACGTACAGGTCAACATTTACGAAAAGTTTGCCGAATTCTTAAAGCATGGCGTGATGCTGGAGATTGGGAAGAAAGTAATGGCCCATCATCTATTTCATTGATGGCAGCGGTTGTAGAGATTTTAGATCATACTTCTGTAGATCCTAAAGATTTCGGATTATTGATGCTAACAGTAGCAAGAAAGCTTCCAAATACTTTTCGCAAAGGTGTTGAAAGCCCTGATGAAAATGATGATCGTCCATTGTTTCCTCCATACTATGAGCATGAAGCCAAGCACAAGGAGGTCATCTTGAAGTTAGAAGAACTGGTAAGTTCACTTGAAGCCGCATATGCAGCATGTACCAAACAAGATGCTTTGAACATTCTCAATAGTGAGTATGGTAACCGTGTTCAGGATATAGGTCTCATTGTATCTCAGTCTGCTGCACCAGCTTATGAAAGTAATCCTATCAAAGCCCAAAAAGCAGCTATTATCAGCCCTTCAATGAAAAGTGGTTAATTGGGTGTCAGAATTACATTCAGTAATGCTTGATTGCGGGTATCAACACTTGACAATCAAGCAACGTAAAAAATATAAAGCTTTAGCTGACATAGACGATAAATTTCTTGTATACCTTAAAGAATATTCTACATCTGAGGGTGTTTTTAATATTGCATTAGAGTTTGGTTATGATGCATATACAAGTCTGCCTTGGGCACATATCATCAGTAAACCAGAACAACTTGAGGATGTTCTTCTTCCGCATATCAATAATGGTGGCTATCTTTGCTATGTAGAACAGCTCGAAGCAGACTGGGACCCGAATGATATTGGTAACTTGTATAAGACTGTAGATCGTCAGATCCAAATAACTTTAGACAACTCCATCAAATCATTACAAAACGGTCATGTAGATCAAATTGAATTAGAGGGTGAGTTTGTAGCCTATTGGAAAGCTGAGAGAGCGACCTATGCCCTTTCAGATTTAAACACACTTAATGGTGAAATAGCCTATCTAACTCGAAACATTTCTACTGATGGATCTGATCGCCTAGAATCTATTCTTTTTGGGATACAAGACAAATATACCCAAGAGAAATGGCTTCGCCAAAGATCTCTCAAGGAGTTTGATTCCCAAAAGCTTAATGTATTCAACCTCAAAGTCAGACCAACCAGACTTTCCGGAGTTCATTGGCCTCCTAAAGATCCACAAGCCTTATTCAAATGGCTATCTCTCGTAGATCATAATTCTAAAGCACATTTGCTAAAGTACTTTGTAGAACACCCCTATAAACATCATTTGATTGTTTTAGAGGTAGACAAACAAGATACATTCGGGGTGATATTTGAACTGAATCAATCAGCAGTACAGTTTACGACTTATGTCAATTCTCGAAAAAAAGGAAAAGGTGGTCGTAAACTTGATTTAGGGCGAGCAAGCTCAGTCCTTACAGGTAAGTATGCGTTTAATAAGTTCCAAAGAATTTCTTTTGTACAGTCAGATAGGGACACCATTCTTTCTCGTAACCGATCTCAACCTGAGATTGGAGATCTACGCACTAAGAAAATTGCACTAATTGGTTGCGGAACGATTGGTGGATATGTGGCTGAGCTTTTGATTCGTGCTGGTGCCAGTATGGGAAGCAAAAGCTTAGATTTATATGATCAAGACAAGTATGGTCCTCACAATTTCAGTCGTCACGCATTAAGTAGTCGTGATTTTGGTAAATACAAATCAGAAGCACTTAAAAATAGGCTTGAAGACTCAACTCATCTTGTAACCAACATCGAAGCATATAAGTTTGGATTCCCTTTCTTAAAATCATATCTGACGTTATATGATATCGTTATTGATGCTACTGGTCGTGCACCTGTTTCAAAACGTCTAGCCCATTTGGTTCGTCAAATTGATAGCCCGAAGAAACCAATCATTATCCATGGATTTAATGATGGTAATGGCATTGCTTCAAAAGTATTTATAGATAGCTTGGATGGTTGTTATAACTGCCTTAGTAGTGATATAGCTTTCTATAATAACGGTGTGGATAGGCGTTTTGAGAATCTACTAGATCTTCATCAAAAGAAAGTCTCATGCGGTAATACATATACTCCATATGATGCAGCAGTCAGTGTTATGACTGCTGCATTGATTCAAGAAGCAGTTTTATCAACTTTAGAGCATAAAAGGGATTGGAATTATAAAGAACATATCTTCACGGGCAGTCGTACTAAAAAGCCCACTTGGATCAGAAAACAAGCCTTTTGTGACATCTGCCATGGTCGATAAAGAGCTCGTTTTCAAAGCTCTAGATGAGTCCTTAGTTGTAATTTCTACTGAGGTCACTAATACGTTACTCTCATATCGACAATTAAGTGATTCTAGCCAAGAAAGTGCTGGAGTACTTATTGGTGAACGCCGGGGAGTTCATATCATCATTAAGACACTATCTGAACCCAGTCGTTGGGACATCAGAAGTCGTTTTATGGTAGATCGTGTTAGTAAACATCATCAAATGGCTGTTGATATTGCTTTCAAAAAAAGCAATGGTGAATTGCATTACTTAGGTGAGTGGCACACACATCCAGAAGATGTGCCAAGCCCTTCTATAATAGATTACAGTAGTTGGCATAAGAATCTAAAATTATCAGAACCACTAATTTTGATTATTGCAGGTCGAACAGATTTTTGGGTGGGTAAGAAAATTCAGGACAATATCGAGATGCTAAAGCGGATTTAGGATTTTTATCTATCGAGAATAGAATCAAGCCATACTAAAAATAGCCATATAGCTAACTTTTAATTATTAATATAATATATTATCCATATGGCTAACTTATTATGGTCAAATTGCTATGGCGAGTAGAGTAGAAATTGGGAAAAAAGTTCGTATAGAACGAAGAGCCCTTGGCTATACACAGCAAAAACTATCCGAATTGATTCGAATCAATAAAACTACAATTTCTGAGATCGAAAATGGACGTTTTACGGGTTCTTTTGACATCTTTGAACGTGTACTTGATGCAGTCGGTCTACAATTTGATGTATCTACAAAGCAACATTCACTACCCCATTGGGATGAGATTGAAAATATGTTTGCTGAGGAGGATGAATGAATCCTCGCACCAATCTTCCTGCCAAAATCACCAATATCATGGTGCGTGCCAATCAAGCTGAACTAGGTGTCTTAACCTATGGTTCAGTTCACCATTATCAACCCACACAAGAAACACAGCATGTGTCACTTACCATGGCTCAACGAGGCCTGGATGGTTATTCTTCAGGCCCACTCCATCCAATCTTTGCCCAAAACTTACCTGAAGGGTTTAATCGTAGATTAATAGCTGAAAAGCTTTCAAGATATGCCAAGGTCAATGATATGTATTTATTGGCACTGCAAGGTGATCAAGGCATCGGAATACTCTCATACAAAAGTGAGCTAAATTTGCCCGAAGCCGAATCTTTAAGCTTAAGTGAAATTTTATCCTACCGTAGCATTGAGCCCTTATTCCCACAACTTTTAGATAAATACTATCTCAGGACTTCATTGGCTGGGATGCAACCCAAGGTTAGCATTCCGAATTCGAATACGGTTCAATCGGACAGCACAGTTCAACAGAAGGATTTGATTGTAAAGTCCTTTGATTCTGATTTTCCATTACTCACAGTCAATGAGTTTGTCTGTATGCAGGCTGCACAGCATTGTGGACTAGAACCTCCACAAACCTATTTGTCTGAAAATTTAGAAACCTATGTTGTTGAACGGTTTGATCGGCGGTCCAGCGATGGTACAAAACTCGGCTATGAAGACTTTACGACGCTCATGAAAAAGTCAAATGAGCCAAGTGCAAAATATGCGAGTAGTTATGAAACACTGCTGAAAGCAACTCATCTATATACGGGTAGCGCAGCTGAAGTCGAAAAAATGTATAAATACATCGTATTCAATTGCTTAATCGGCAATGGCGATGCGCATCTTAAAAATTTTGCTCTACAATATTCCCCAGATATGAAGAACATTTTTGTCTCACCACCGTTTGATATTACGCATACCCTGATCTATGAATCAATTGATAATCAGATGGCACTCAAACTGGCGGGTAGTAAAGCATTTCCAAAACTGTCACATCTCATTAAATTGGCTGAAAGTTGCCAATTTAGAATCAGAAATCCCAAAGCAATTATAGAATTCTTGAGCGAAAATATCTTGGACTATCTTCGCACCTCAAATGAGGTTCAGCTATTCGATGGATTACGGACATCTATAGAAAGTTCAATCTCAAATGTTATGGCGACAGGCCTCGGTACCCCAAATTATCGACTTGATTAAAAGAAGAAATTTGAATCATTAATGAAAAATCATGTAAAAACACTCAAAATCTTGCAATAAGTACAATGGCAACGTAAGATGAGAATTGCAGTGAAGTCATTTTAAATTCCGTGTACGGCAATTTGCATTACATGGAACAAACCCACAATAGTTACAGCTATTGTGGGTCATTATCCCCTCTTCTTAACGAAGTTATAAGAAAAAATACCTCTAACATTCGATTGATTCCTTTATATGAATAATAAAGTAAATATCTGTTTTCTATGAAATTTCATAAAATTCAGTATTAGACCTGTAGAGAAAGCTTATCAAACAAAGTATTAAGTTAATCTTTTTCTTCAACTTCTTCCTTAAACTCAAACAAATCATTCATCGTACAGTTAAAATATTTACATAATTTATCAGCGACTGGTAATTCAATACGTACAGCACGGTCATAATACATACTTGTCAGCGTATTGCGATTGATACCTGTTGCATGCACCACTTCACTTAATTTTAAAATTTTTCTATCGCCCATGAGGCTAGATAACTTACAAGTAATCATATTTAAATTAATTTACAAAAAATAACTTGCTGCGGGTTATTTAAAGTTGTTGCTTGAGTAATACTTTGCTAAAATTAACCTGCAGCAGGTTATTACAACTTATAGAAAGTATATTTTATCCATTTCAACTAAATTATAACTTTTTAAGTATAAGGATTGAACCTGCATTAAATTATTTTGTGGAGATGACCGCCGTGTTAACAAATGAGTTATTGATCAGCCAGCAAGCTCGTGACTTAGGAAATCAACTAATTAAAGAAATGAACATCAATAGAAGTTATGGAATGGCTAATTTTCTTGGAGTGAATACTTGCTATGATAATCATCAGGCTGTACTTATTTGGACATTTCAACTGCTTGAAAGGGAACCTGCCTTAAATGACTTAGCAGAAATTAAAAAATATTTTCTTTTGATCTTTCCAGATAGTGTTTATCAATTAGCCTAAGTTGTTTTTAAAATTAATTTTTTAAATAAAAAGCACTAAATCAAAGAAAGCTTTATTTAAAAATACCTATTAATTCAAAAACATACCATTTACTGAATATATGAAGCATAAGTTCTTGTTCCTGCTCTATCACTCACTCGTACTAAACATTAGTACAGACTAAAATTACATCGCTCTTTTACTGATACTAAACAATTTATGTCCACGCCACGTTCTGCGGCTTCGAGGGCTAGTTTTTATTGAACCACTGAGAACAAGGGCAACAAACTGCCTACTATATTTTCCCGGAGAGTGGTGTAGGAACTTTTTCATTATTGCTAATCATATCAGCGACAACATCAGCAACGAGCTCCTCTATTCCTGAGAATGCTTTAGACTGATCCGCATCAAGCCAAGACAATGATGGAAACTCATCACACAACCTAACATACTCATTATCTTCTGCTGACCATGTAACACGGTAAGTATATTGTTTACTATCCACTTGAAACCCCATAATGTTTTATGTTTATGTATAAAAGTACGATTTTCACTTAGCAGTACTTAAATAATCACCCCACCACTGCATCATTTCAGTCCGCTGGGCTAAATAGTCAGCGTGATTATAGCTGGCACGGGTACGGTTCTTATCAATATGTGAAAGTTGTGCCTCAATCCAGTTATCCTGAAACAAACCTGAGTCATTCAAAATGGTACTAAAAGTGGAACGCAGTCCATGAGAGGATAATTGATGTTTGCCATAGCCCATCTTACGTATAGCCATATTTAATGTATTAAAATGAATCGGTTGATTATGTTTCCGTGGGCTAGCAAAAATGTACTTTTCACCGTATGACCATTGCATGACGTCTTTTAAAATATCTAAAGCCTGATCTGAAAGTGGAACTAAGAAGTCGGGAATCTCATGGCCTAATATGACTTTTCGTCGAAACTGTTTAATATGCAAGGCAGGTATTTTCCATATTTTTTCATTTAAATCAAAATGATGAGGCTCAGCCAATAACAATTCAGCCCCTCGCACGCCAGTATGTAATTTGAACAGCAGTGCTTTTTTAATAATCGGATGGGCATCCAATTTTAATAAATTTTTCTTAAAATCAGATATATCCTCTGCTTTCAAATACGGATAATTCTTCTTGATTTTACTGTTAATGGCGATTTTATTTAAACCATGCGCGATGTTGAATTCACAATAACCCATCGCTACAGCGTAGTCATAAATTTGGTTCAAATAACTACAAGCTTTCTTGACAGGTTCTTTTACTTGGCGTCCCTCTATTTTTTTAATTACTGTAACCAGGTCATAGCGCTTGATGTTTTGAAAAGGTAAATCCTGAAGGTCTGGATAAATATCTTGCTGTAAACATCTTTCTGCTAACTGTAGTACACCGCAGCGGGGTGAATCATTAAATGCATTTTTCAGTTTGAACTGCAGCCACTCCTCCCCTACCTTACGAAAGGTGATGACATTAGAGACAGTATCATGCTCAAAACAATAATTATTGTCTTTAAAGTCATCTCTGACTTGTCGTGCTTTTTTCAGTGATAAATCAGGATAAAGTCCTAATTGAATGCGGCGACGTTTTTTGGTTTGTGGATCTGTATAGCGATAGCACCAAGATTTTCTTCCACTCGGCTCAATCTTCAGGCTAAGTCCATCTTCATCGGATAAAAAACAAGTTTTTTCCTTGCAATGAGCTTGGCGAACTTTAATTTCAGTAAGACTCATGAAATTTAAATGAAACCTATCAGAGGATTGATTGGATCAATTATATCAAAATAGAACGCTTTATATATGATGCGTAACCTACGCATCATATAAATTTGTAATATATTGTTTTATAAGTTTATTATATAAAGTTTTTAGTTTTTAGTAACCATAATAAGTACCACCCATACTTTCAATATCCATGAGCACCATGTTTCTTTAACAGCATTAATGCAATCTAATAATAGATGATATTTGTCTAGGAACGTGTTGGTAGTCCAGTGATTCTTTTTCTAAAAATAAATATGAATAATAGGAAAGGTATCAAGAAAAACCAACACACCAAAATGGTAAATATTTTACATTTTGGTAAATTTATTTTGAAAAATGGTAAACTTTTAGCTACAATTCAATAGTTAAATTAAAAAAAGTTTACCAAAAATGGAACTTAAACTTAGCCAACTCTTAATTGATTCTGCTCTTACTGGGAATGTAAGATCAGTCGAAATGGCATTAAAAAAAATCGCTCCCAAAATTAAGAGCGATAATCCAGAGCTATACCAATATATTACTAATAAGTTGCAATCGAACCTTTTACGTTCGAAAGATAACTCCAAGATACTTCCAGTAGACACTGATTCGCGATTACAACTTGTTCGTGTTGAAAATCCAGTCCTTCTTCCCTCAGCACCAATTCTGTCAGAGGACATTGAAAGTAAATTACTTCAAGTTGTTAAAGAGCGATCTTTAATGGAAAAATTATTAGAAGTGGGATTAACTCCAACCAAAACGATTCTATTCGAAGGCCCCCCTGGTGTTGGAAAAACCATGTCAGCTAGATGGCTAGCGAATAAATTAGAGCTCCCATTAATTGTTTTAGATTTAGCAACAGTTATAAGTAGTTATCTTGGTAAAACGGGTAGCAACATCCGATCAGTCCTTGATTATGCTTCTTCATTCCCTTGCGTAATGCTATTAGATGAATTTGATGCGATTGCAAAGCGGAGAGATGATGATCGGGAGCTTGGAGAATTAAAGCGTCTAGTCACTGTTCTTTTACAAACACTAGATGATTGGCCAGAATCATCTATATTAATAGCAGCCACTAATCATAGTGAATTACTCGATCCCGCTATTTGGCGTAGATTTGACTTGCAACTTAAGTTTAGTAATCCAACTCCAGAAATGATCGAATCTTATATAGAACAGCTACACCCAGACTTAAAAGATCATAAAGAACTTTTATGTAACCTATTTTCTGGGAAATCATTCAGTGATATAGAAAGAACATTTAATTTATCCAAAAAAGAAGCCTTTATTAAAGAGAAACCATTCATCAATATTCTGTTAAAACGAAGTGAGCATTCAGAACAAACTCCTGCTACATCTAAAAAGCACATTTCTAAAACAGAGAGAAATGAAATTATACTTAATCTATATCGACAAGGTTTTTCTCAGAGGAGAATCTCTGAGGAAACAGGTTTAAGTCGACCAACAATTAAAAAAATTATTACCACTTTACAATCAATTGAGAGTACTTAATT